>DATNLV010000272.1:0-3299 GCA_035602665.1 Bryobacteraceae bacterium
ACGCCGCCTTCCGCCAATTTTTCCATCATGCCCTCGGTCAGGCCATGATCGATCAGCACGGAAATCGGCGCGCCCGGCACCACCAGCGCGGCCATCTGCGATTCCACTTCCTGGCGTTTCTCTTCCTCGCTCTTGATGTCGATGCGCCACCCCAGCAGCTTCGCCGCCAGCCGGACGTTCTGCCCTTTTTTGCCGATGGCGAGTGACAATTGCGTGTCATCCACCACCACTTCCATGTGCTTGCCCGGTCCATCGACAACAGTCACGCGCGAAATCTTCGCGGGACTCAATGCATGCGTGGCGAAGCTCACGGGATCGTCGGTGAATTCGATAATGTCGATCTTTTCACCGCGCAGCTCGCGAATGATGGACTGCACGCGCATGCCCTTCATGCCCACGCAGGCGCCCACGCTATCCACATCGCGATCGCGGCTCTGCACGGCGATCTTGGTGCGCTCTCCGGCTTCGCGCGCGCAGGCCTTGATGGTCACCGTGCTGTCGTAAATCTCCGGGACTTCCTGCTCGAACAGGCGCACCACCAGTTCCGGAACCGCGCGGGAGACGATCACGCCCGGGTTCTTGCCGGTCTTTTCGACGCTCTTGATGACGCATCGAACGCGGTCGCCCACGCTGAAACTCTCCAGGCGCGACTGCTCTTTTTTCGGCAGACGGGCTTCGGTCTTCCCGATATCCACCACCAGGTCGGGACCTTCGACGCGCTTCACGGTGCAGTTCACCAGCTCGCCGACCCGGCCGGAGAATTCCTGGTACACCGTTTCGCGCTCGGCCTCGCGGACTTTCTGCAGGATCACCTGCTTGGCGGTCTGCGCGGAAACCCTGCCCAGGAGGTCGGTGGCTCTGGGAATCCTGATTTCGGTGCCGATTTCGGCGGCGGGATCGATGGCCCGGGCCTGTTCGAGCGTCAGCTGGTTGAGAGGAACGTCGATCGTCTCGACCACTTTTTTGACGATAAAGATCTGGATGGCGCCGGTCTTCTTATCGAACTCCGCCACGAGATCCTCTTCGGTGTGAAAGTGCTTTCGCGCGGCGACCAGCATGGCGTCCTTGACGGCGTCCACGATGATCTGCGGGTCGATGCCCTTTTCCTTGCTCAGAATCTCGATGGATTGATAGATCGTGCCCAAGATACTTTCCTCGTTGACTGTTCGGGATTACCAGTCGAATTTCAGGTTTGCCTTCTCGACCTGGCCGACGGTGAACTGGACCGTCTTTCCGGGCGAGGGCTCCAAGGTGACGACATCCCCGGCGAAACCGGCCAGAATGCCTTCCCAGTAACGCCGGTCTTCGACCGGTTCGCGCAGCACCACTTTGGCTTTTCGACCGATGAACCGCTGGAAATCCGCCGGCCCGCGCAGCTTGCGCTCGACGCCCGGAGAGCTGACCTCGAGGGTGTAGCTGCCGCCCGGCATGAGGTCTTCGACATCGAGGATGGTGCCCACCTGGTGCGAGACCAGTTCGCAATCGGCGTGGGAGACACCGGCCGGCTTGTCGATGGTGATTCGCAGCATCCGCTTCTTGCCCCCGCCAAGCAGTTGTACCTCAATGACTTCCAGACCCTCAGATTCGGCCACACGCCGGGCGACCTGGGTCACCCTGGCGGCGATGTCTTCGTTCATTGTGCCTGTTGATCACTGGGCCAACAAAAAAGTGGGCTTTCGCCCACTCTCGCGGCCCGACGTCTGACTTGATTATAGCGCATCTGGGGGCCCTCGCTTGTCGCTCGGGCCCGTCGATGGTGGATGGCCGATGGCCGATGGAAACGGCGCCGCCTCGATCGGCCAGGTGAGAATTGTCCGCGGCTCGGCGGCCTCCGCCAGCCCCACCATCGAGCCGGTGCCGCAGTGGCCACGTACCCACACGACCCGCCTGACACGTCAAGCGAGTTGCCCGCGACTGCTGCTCCGGGCTCATCGGCGCGATCGTGCAACTGGTTTTCGGTGTAGTCGACGGTCGCGGCACTCGACCCGAAACATCGCGCCGGGACACCGGTGTGTTGCAATCTGTAGGTAAATATGTAAAACTACCGACAGTTGGTAACACGCCATGCCGACCGCGTCGGAGAGAATTCTGGAAATCGCGAAACGCCAGCGGATTGTCCGCCCGCGCGATCTGGCAGCCTGCGGCATCGCACGCCAACACCTGATCCGGCTGCTGCGCAGGGGCGCCCTGACGCGAACCGCTCGCGGCATCTACACGCTCACCGGCGCTGCCGTGACCGAGCACCACGGTCTTGCCCTGGCCGCCAAACAGGCTCCCGGCGCGGTCGTGTGTCTGCTCTCTGCTCTCCAGTTCCACGGGCTGACAACCCAGCAGCCGCACGAAGTCTGGATCGCCGTTGCCGTGAAAGCGCGTAAGCCGGCCATAACGTGGCCGGCCGTGCGCATCGTCCGCTTTTCCGGGGCCGCCCTGACCGAGGGCGTCGAGAGTCATCCGATCGAGGGCGTTCGGGTCCGCGTCTATGGCATCGCCAAGACGGTTGCCGACTGCTTCAAGTACCGCCGAAAGATTGGCACGGACGTGGCCATCGAGGCACTGCGCGACGCGCTGCGAAAGCGGGTTTCCGTGGATGCGATCTACCGCTTCGCGAAGATCTGCCGCGTGGCCAACGTCATCCGGCCGTACCTGGAGTCTGTCGTGTGAAGAAGAAGGTGGTGAACGTCGCCGCTTCGTTCCGCGCCCGCCTGCTCGATCTTGCGCGCGAGCGGAAGGAGGACTTCCAGTTCGTTCTCAGCCGCTGGATGATCGAGCGCTTCCTCTATCGGCTCAGCGTCTCGCCCCACAAGGACAGGTTCGTTCTGAAGGGCGCGATGCTGTTCGCCGCCTGGACCGGCAAGGTGTACCGCCCGACAAGAGACCTTGATCTGCTCGGCTACGGCAGCCCTGACATCGATCGCCTCATAGCCGCATTCCGGGAAATCTGCACCATAAATGTGGCCGACGGCCTGCTCTTCGAGCCAAGCCGGATCGAGGGAGAGAGAATCAAAGAGGACGCCGAATACGAAGGAGTGCGCGTCCGGATCCCCGCATCACTGGACGGCGCACGTCAGTGGCTCCAAATCGACGTAGGATTCGGGGATGCGGTCGAGCCGCCGCCTACGGAACTGACGTTCCCTGTACTGCTGCCTGCCGAAGCGCCGCACATCAGGGCGTATCCTCCGGAGACCGTTGTCGCGGAGAAACTGCAGGCGATGGTCCAGCTCGGCATCGCGAACAGCCGCATGAAGGACTTCTACGATCTCTGCACAATCGCCGAGTCTCTTTCGTTCGATCTGCCAGCG
>DATNLV010000005.1:0-8176 GCA_035602665.1 Bryobacteraceae bacterium
CACCACCGTCACGTTCAACGAGTATGCCGCCGCCGTCGATGGCACCGAGCAGCCGCCCGCCGGCAGCACAAACGAGCGCACCGTCTGCGCCGCCAGCTCCGGCCCTCCGAACGCCCCTTGCGCCCCCCGCGTGTCCACCACACGGCACGGCGTCAGCGGGTGGAATGTCAGTTCCCCCGCGCCTCCCGGCTGCCCGAAGTACCCGTTGATGTCCAGGACCACGTTCGCCGCATCGGTCACGAATACCGAAACCGATCCGTTGCTGCCGGCCGGAACCAGCGCCGCATTGGCCACCACCTTCCCCATCCACGAGTTCAGCGTCGAGACCCCGGGTTGCGCCGATCCCGTCGGCCAGGTGGTCAGATAGCCAAGGTAGTCCGTCGACGGAATCGCCGTGACATTCAACGAATAGGCTTTCGCCGTGGCCGGAATCCCGCAGCTGGCCGAAGGAATCGGGAAATCCCGCTCCAGGCGCGCCACCAGGGCCGGCCCGCCGAACTCGCCGATAGAGCCGCGCGTATCGGCCACACGGCACGGCGTGGCCGCGTAGAACGAAGAGGAATTCGCCACGCCGCTGGCGTCGAAATAGCCGTCGATATCCAGAATCACGTCGCTCTCGTCGCTGACGTAAACGCTCACCGCCCCGTTCGTCCCCGCCGGAACGATGGCCGCGTTCGCCACCACGGTCCCGCCGAACGAATTCAGGGTGGAGACGTTTGGCTGCGGCTGCCCGGCAGGCCACAGCGTCAGGTAGCTCAGCGGGCCCGCCGGCACCACCGTGACGTTGAGCGAATACGCCTCGGCCGTGCCCGGGATGCCGCATCCGCTCGAGGGAATTGGGAAGGACCGGTTGGAGCGGGCCGCCAGCGTGGGACCGCCGAACGTGCCGCCGGCGCGCCGCGTATCCACCACCCGGCAGGGCGTCACCGGGACGAACCGCAAAGCAGCCGCCGCCGTGCCGGTGGTGAAGGACCAGATCCCGGAGCCGGTGGAACCGAAGCCGTTCTGGGCCACGATCTGCCAGTAGTAAGTGGTATTCGCGGCCAGGCCCAGCGCGGCGGAACTGGTTCCCGTCGTCGTGGTCGCCAGCGGCGGCGTGGGCAGGGTTCCGAAATACACTTCGTAGGATGTGGAGCCGCTCGCGGCGTCCCAGCTCAGGTTGGCTGCCAGCGGAGCGCCCGTGGATCCGTTGGCCGGAGAGACCAGGACCGGGGCCGCGGGGGAAGCGCCCAGGATCGCGATCGCGCCGCTGGCGCTGGTCGCCGCTGAGTTGCCGCCCGACACCGCCGCCTGATTGCTCACCTGCGGACCCGCATTCGTGGAGATATTCACCGTAACGGTGATAGCAGGATAGCCGGCGCCCGGACTGAGAACGTCGCCGCGCGTGCAGATGTTGCCGGAGCAGTTCCAGCCCGTGCCCGACATCGAAACCAGCGGCATGCCGGCGGAGAAGCTCTCGGTTACCGTCACCGTGCCGCCGGTTGGTCCCGCGGTGGAGTTGTTGGCCACCTGGACCTGGAAGGAGACTCCGTTCTGTCCGGGTGTGGCGCTCGCGGGCAGCACTTCGCTGACGCTCAGCAGCGCGCGGCTTCCCGACTGCGGCACCAGCATACGGACCACGCTCAGGTCCGTGACGTATACGTCGCCGCTGCTGTCCACCACCACGTCGTACGGGGAACTGAACTGGGCGTTCGTGGCGAGTCCGCCATCGCCCGCATCACCGTAGCTTCGGCCGAGGTTTGCCACAGTGCTGATGTTGCTGCTGGATACTTCGCGAATCACATCGTTCCCGGTGTCGGCGATGAAGAGGTCGCCGGAGGCGTCCACCGCCACTCCCTGCGGGTTCTGAAGTGTCGCGCTGGTCGCCGCTCCACCATCCCCCGTGTACCCGGAAGTGGTAGTGCCGGCCACCGTCGTGATGTTGCCGCTGGCCACCCTGCGGATGGCGCTGTTTCCCGTGTCCGCGATGAAGAGGGTGCCGGAAGAGTCCAGCGCCACGCCATAGGGATAGTTCAGTTCGGCCAGGGTGGCCGTGCTGCCGTCGCCCGTGTAGCCGGGAACGTCCGCGGTGCCCGCCACCGTCGAGATGTTGCCGTTGGTCGCCACCTTCCGGATCACCACGTTGAAGGTGTCCGCGATGTATAGGTTCCCGGAACTGTCCACCGCCACCCCGTAGGGGTACTGAAGCTCGGCGCCGGTAGCCGCTCCTCCGTCGCCGCTATAGCCAAGGGTGCCGTTGCCGGCCACGGTGCTGATGAAGCCGGTGGCCGCCGCCACTTTGCGGATCACGCTGTTGTTGGTATCCGCGATGAACACGTTGCCGTTGCTGTCCACCGCCACGCCGCCGGGACCATCGAGCTGGGCCGCGGTAGCCGCGCCCCCGTCGCCTGCGTAGCCCGCGGTTCCCGTACCGGCAAAGGTCGTGATCGTGCCATCCGTGGCCACCTTGCGGACCCTGTTGTTGCCGCTGTCCGCCAGGTACAGGTTGCCGGCGCTATCGAGCGCGGCGTGATCGACGTAGCCGAGCAGCGCACCGGTGGCGGGCCCGTTGTCGCCCGCGCTCCGGTTGCCGTTCCCCGCCACGGTGGCGATGTTGCCGCCGGATACTTTGCGGATCACATTGGAGCCCGTGTCGGCGATGTAGAGATTGCCCGCGGCGTCGACGGCAACGCCGTTCGCCGACCTGAGTTCGGCGCTGGTAGCCGCGCCATTGTCGCCCGAGTAACCGAAGGCACCGTTGCCGGCCACGGTGATGATCGTGCCGCTGGCCGCCACCACCTCGCGGATCCGGTCGTTGCCGCTGTCCGAAATGTAAAGGTTCCCGCCTGCGTCCAGCACCACCGTGTAAGGAGTATTGAGTTGGGCGCTGGCCGCCGCACCAGCGTCGCCGGAATAGCCCGCCACGCCCGTGCCGGCAACGGTGGAGATGAGGCCAGTCGCCAAAGTCACCTTACGGATCGCGTGGTCTTTGGTGTCCGCGATGTACACGTTGCCGGCGGCGTCCACCGCCACGCCCGAGGGACGGGTAAGCGGGGCGTCGACGGCCGGGCCTCCGTCGCCAGAGTAGCCAATGAAGGCCGTGCCGGCCAGGGTCGCGATGATGCCCGTGGCCACCGTCACCTTGCGAACCCGGTTGTTATTGGTGTCCGCGATGTAGATGTTGCCGGCGCTGTCCAGCGCCACGCCGCGAGGATTCCTCAGTTGCGCGCTGAGCGCCTGGCCGGGGTTGCCCGAATAGCCCGCGACTCCGGTGCCCGCCACGGTCGCGATCTTGCCGTCGGTCCCCACCTTCCGGATACGGGAGTTCCCGCTGTCCGCGATGTAGAGGTTGCCCGCGCCGTCCACCGCCACGCCCTGCGCGACATTGAGCTGAGCGTTCGCGGCCGGGCCTCCGTCGCCCGAGTAGCCCGCCGCGCTCGTACCCGCCACGCGCGTGAGGATGCCCGCCGCATCTACCTTGTACACGGCGTTCGCCGCCGAGAAGTAGAAGTTGCCGAGCCCATCCACGGCCACCGCCGATGACTGAGGAAGTGGCGCCGTCAGCGCCGCGGACGCGGTCGGCGGTATCCCGCCCCCCGCCACGGTCGTGATCAGATACTGCGCCCAGACCGTCCCGCCGGTCACCAGAAGTCCTAAGCCGATCCCAACACTCTTCCTCATCGCTTGCCTCTCCCACCGATTTCAGACAGTATTCAGCCTTGACGCGGCACAATGGAATTGCGTTACGCCCACGTACCCTGAACTGTCCAGGATAACGTGCTTTGCGCTGTGGGGCAGGCGTCCACGCCTGCAGCGGGTCTCCAGACCCGCCCTACTGCGCGTAAGCCGCCAGCTCCGCGCAACTCGAAAACGAACGCGCCGGCTTGCCCACAATCCGTATGGCCACGGCCCGAACCAGCTGGTTGAGGTGCAGCGTGAACGGCTCGCCGTCGCGGATGGCCGGCACCTTGGCGGAAGTGAACTCCGGGTAACTGTCGAGCGCGGCCAGCGCCTCCCAAGGCCCGTTCTTGGTCTTCTTGATCTGAATTTTGGGCTTGCCGCCGGAGGTGTCGAACCAGCCGCCGTTCTCGAACGCTTTGCCGTGACGGAACACGATACGGGCGATGTCGGCGGGCTTGTCCATCTCGACGGCATACCAGTCCTCTTTGGCGGGCTTGCCCTCGAAGGTCGTGCGGTAAGTGTCGGGCCGCTCGTCGCAGATGGAACCGGCCGCGGTGCCGTTCCGCGACCACGACTCCGTTCCGAAGGCGGTCAGCGCCACCTGGCCAATCGGCACCCGCCCCGGCTTCAGCAGCCACACCCGGTAGTCCAGAGCATCGGCGAAAGGCGTCATAAACAGCAGCTGGGGCTTGCCCGTGAAGGCGCCCTCAACCGAGTACACCTGGGCCCCCTCCCACGTCTTCGGAATCCCGACATCGGTGCCCTGAACCTCCACCTGCGTGGTCTCCAGATCCTTGAGCGAAGCCCGATGGATATAGAGAACCCGCGGGTTCAGCGCCGCCTCGAGCGCAAGAACCTGCGGCCCGCGCGCCAGCGCCACGTAGTCCGGATAGCTGGCGCCCCCGGGAATCACGCGCACCGGCATGTTCATCTGAATCTGGATCGTGTCGCCCGAATGCCACAGCCGCTCGAGCTTGAGAAGGATGCCGGGGAGCCCAGGAGTCTCGCCGTCTTTTGACACCGCCGAGAAGTGCGTGCACCATTCCGGCACGCGCAGAAAGATCGGGAAGCGGGCCGGCCGCGGCACGTGCACGGTAATGGCGACTTTGCCGTCGCGCGGAAAGTGCGTGGCCGAAACCAGCGTGACCTCGAAGTCCGGCCGCAGCGGGATGGTGGCTTCTCCCGCGGTATAGAGCAGCACCGCCACGCCGCCCTCCTCCTCGCCCCAGGCCATCTCGGGAAGCATGGCGAAGGCGCGCGGCTCGCTCGCCACGGCGCAGTTGAGGTTCGCGCCGGGCCGCTTGTGTCCCACCAGCGGAGTGAAGCGGGAGATGTTGCCGTTGCGAGGATCCTGCGAGCCCAGCAGTTGGTTGTACACCGTGCGCTCGATCTCGCCGCCGTAGCGGGCCTCGCCGGTGATGCGTAGAAGCTGCCGGTTCAGATCGAGCCACGCCACGGTCGTGCAGCCTTCGCCCACGCTCGCCGCTTCCTCGCCGGGCAGGTCCAGGTCGTCCCGGAAATATTCGCTCGAGCTGACCGCTCCCGTGATGTAGAGCCGCTTGGAGACGATGTCCTTCCACGCCGTGGTCGCGGCCTTCAGGTACGATTCCTCGCCCGAGAGCCGATAAAGATCGAGCAGGCCGGAGAGGTTGTCCAGGATCTCGTCCGCCCGCGCGTCGGCAACGTGGTAGACGCTGCCGGTCGCCTCGAGCGACGCGATGAGCCTGGGGCCGCGCGGCCTGTCATAGGCGCGGACGATGTAACGGGCGAAATCCAGGTACTGCTGCCCGCCGGTGTAGCGATAGAGGATGCACATCGGTTCCAGCACGCTGGTGGCGGAAAGCCCCATGTGCGCGCCCGCGCCGACGATGTCCTGCTGGCCGGGGCCGTCGCCGTACGTGCGCGTCAGCATGTCGCCGATCCGCCGCGCGCCTTCGAGGGACTTGGCGTCGCCGGTGACCTGGTAGTAGCTGAGCAGGCCCGCGAGCGTCCATCGCAGATCCCCGATGTGCCAGCCTGCCTGGATCTCGGAGGCCGCCAGTGCGGAGGCCACGCGGTCCATCATGCCCTTCAGGTGCGCATCGCCCATGTAGGCCCAGGTCAGGGAGGCGGCGTCCAGAAACTTGCCGGCATTCTCGCCGCTGGCCCCCTGCGCACCGGGTTTCAGTAGGAGCGTCTCGCTGACGTGCAGCAGCCGGCCCTCCAGGTTCACGCGCATTCGCTGGCCGAGCAGGCCCTCGATCTTCTGCCGGTCCAGAGGGGCGGGCAGAATCCGGTCTTTGACTTTGTCGGGAACGACAGGCTTGGGGGCGTCGGCCAGACGTGGCCCGGGCGCGGCCAGGGCGGCGGCGGCAAGCAGGCACCCCAGCGACAACACTCTTCGCATCAGGAACAAGCTTACCCCAGGTGGAGGGTTGCCAACGCGGGGAAGATGCGCGGGGTGCGCGGCGCATTTGTAGGCAGCGGCGCGGCGGTGTATAGTCGCAAGGATGATCCTCCTGAAGTGTTGCCTGGCGCTGGCGTTCTGGTTCAGCGGAACGGCGATCCCCCCGTTCGCGGCGCTCTCCGCGAACTACCCCAACGGCACCGACGAGCGGGTCCGGCAGCGGATCGGGGGCCGCGTCAACGCCGCCTGGATCGATCACACCTGCGCCGTCCGTCTGAGCCGGGCTCTGAACTACTCCGGCGTCGCGGTGCCCTCCGGCTTCACCGGGATGAAGGTGGCCCGCGGCGGAGACGGCAAGTATTACGCGTTCCAGGTCCGCGGCATGCGGCCTTGGCTGGAGGCGACTTTCGGGCCTCCTCAGATCCGCGCCGTGCGCCCGGTGGACCGCCGCCTGTTCCTGGGGAAGAAGGGAGTGATCGCCTTCGTCATTCCGTTTTCAGACGCCAGCGGCCACGTGGATCTGTGGGACGGCTCGCACTACACCTACGAGCAGGGCGACCAGCGCGACTCGCGGGACTACTTCACTATGGCCAACGAAGTAGTGTTGTGGGTCAGCCAATAGGGGCGGTCAGCACCGAACCACGAACGTCAGTGAGCGGACGCGTTCCCTACTTGCTCAGCTCCTGGCAGATCTCGGCCGCCACGCGGCGTGCGTGTTCGATGTCGTCCTTCTCGAAGCTGATGGCGCCCACGCGCGGATGGCCGCCGCCCCCGTAGCGCTCGCAGATCGAGGCCAGGTTGTGCTCGAACGGCTCGGTCGCCCAGGGATTCGATCCCACAGAAACCTTGGTCCGGAAACTCGCCAGGCTCACCGACACCGTGTACACCGAATCGGGGAACAGGTAGTACGGGATGAACTTGTTGTAGCCTTCCAGATCGTAGTCGATGAGGTCGAAAAACACCACCCCGTGGCAGCAGCGGGCTTCCTTGCGGATGATGTCGATCGATCGCAGGTGGCGTTCGTAAAGCGGCGCGTACTCGGCCTGCACCTCCGGCCGCGCGACGATCTGATCGAGCGGGCAGTGGCGCATCCAGCGGATGATCTCCTGCACCATCCCCGATCCCTTCACGCCTTCGATGACCAGCGTCAGCTTCATGGCCGGCGCGCCCAGCTCGACCGCCGACTTCGCGTCCGCATACTGCGCGCCGTCGATAATTTCCGCCCACTTCACTAGGTCGTCCAGGTCGGGAGCGTGGAACCCCCACTTCTGGTGCGCCATCGTGGCGATGAAGTTCGTGCAGGAGTGGAAGGTGGGATCGTACATCTTCCTCTCGCTGTGTTCCTTCTCGAAGTGCTCGGCATCTTCGGCGCTCAAGAACGCACTCTGGTGGTGATCGAACCACCACGTCACACGCGGGTTGGGAGAGTACTTGAAATCGACGATCGCGTTCTCGTCGCCATCGAACATGGCGTCGTCGAACAGATGGTTGGCCTTGTGCGCAAGGCCCGTGAAGGCGAACTCGGCGCCGGGGTGAAACCGTTCTTCGACGAACCGGCTGAAGAATGCCGCCGCGGCAGCTCCGTCGAAACAGTGGTCGTGATAAAGGATGCGTATCCGCATAGGCAAAGCCTTACAGCTTCCCTCAAAACGCATCCACAATGCAAGTCCACCCGAAAATGGGAGGAAAAAGGGCCGGTTCGCTAGGAGCCCGTGGGCAGTGCGAAATCGATTCCCCGGCTCTCGTTCAGCTCGACCGAGCGCGCCTGGTCCACCATGCTGATGGGAAGGTGATGCTGCTCGCCGTTAGGGTCGACGTAATACAGCACTCCGGACATCGCCCAGTAGGACACAGCCGTGTGGGTCACGCCGTTCTTCAGCGCAATCGAGAACCGCGCGCTGCTGGGCTGCGCTGGCGGCGCCGCGGCGCTGGGCGCCCGATACTGCTGCATCGTAGGCGGCGGGCCCGGCGGGTCGTACTGTGGATCGGCCGGCGGATCGTTGTAGCCGTACGAGTCGGCCGGCGGATCGTAGTAGCCGCCGTAAGGGCCAGCCGGCGGCGCGTAGCCGTAGCCGTAGCCGGAGTAGCAGCCGTAGCCGGAGTAGGGGTCGCAGTAGTACGGATAGCCGT
>DATNLV010000029.1:0-2934 GCA_035602665.1 Bryobacteraceae bacterium
CACTCCTGCGCCGAAGTCCGTCGTCCGCCGCTGCGGCGGCGGTTCCGGCCTTGTACGCGCCGACCGCCCGGGCCGCCAAGCGCTTCATCGAGTACTTCGCCGCCAATATTCGAAATCCGAACACCCGCCGGGCGTATTTCCATGCGGTTCTGGAGTTCTCGCGCTGGTGTGAGGCCCAGAACTTCACGGAGATCGTCGATATTGAGCCCCTGCACGTAGCTGCCTACATCGAAATTCTGGGTACACGCCTGGCGAAGCCCTCCGTCAAGCAGCACCTGGCGGCGATCCGGATGCTGTTCGACTGGCTGGTCGTGGGTCAGGCCGCGGCGACCAATCCAGGCGCTCCCGTTCGGGGCCCCAAATACACCGTCAGCAAAGGCAAGACGCCGGTGCTGGCGAAGGAGGAAGCTCGGGAGCTTCTCGACTCCATCGATATCTCGACGGTCGCGCGATTGCAAGATCGGGCGCTGATCGCGACCATGATCTACACCTTTGGCCGGATCGGCGCGGTGATCAAGATGCGGGCGGCAAGCGCCACGAAATGCCCTGCAATCACAATCTAGAAGCCAACCTGGACGCCTATATCGGTGCCGCTGGCATCGCCGGCGACGTCAAGGGCTACTTCTTTCGAACTGCGCGCGGAAGATCCGGACAGCTGATGACCAATCCGCTCGCCCAGGCCGACGTCTACCGGATGATCCGCCGGCGGGCGCTCAAGGCGGGGATCAGGATCCTCATCGGGAATCACACGTTCCGGGCGACGGGGATTACGCAGTATCTGCGCAACGGCGGTCGGCGGGAGCTGGCGCAGCAGATGGCGGCGCATGAATCGCCGCGCACGACAGCACTGTATGATCGGCGGGATGATGAGGTTGCGGTGGATGAAGTGGAGAGGATTCTAATTTGAAGCTCGGTCCGAGCACAGTTCTAGCGACCCCAAGCTGTCACAGAGAAGATGCCAGGCGAAAACACTTCACGCACTGTCAAGACTCTGGTCTACGGCGGAAACTTCAACCGCGCCAAAAAGGCCTTGAACTGCGGGTCATTGCGAATCGGATCGAGCAGCGGGTCCACCTTAATTAGGAAAAAATTAATGTCGAGGGATTGCTCGGCTCTGAGCAACGATTGCAGTGCAGCCGGGGCATCGCCCCACTGTGCGTAGATCTCCGCCATGCGGTACGGCCTGGCATCTCCTACGATCTTCTTATATTGGGCGAGTTCATGGTCGGCGTCCGCCTGCCGACCGAGGCCACGATAGACCATTGCCAATAGGTGGTGCCGATCGCTTTGGTCCACTCGTGTCGTGGGCGTCTCGAGGAGCTGGCGCGCCTGCTCCATCTGGCCCGAGCGGAAAAGAACTTCGATAAAGAACCGATTCACATCGGTTGACTCGGGCTGAAGTGCCTGCGCATGCCGGAACGCCGCGAGAGCTTCGTTATACCGCTTTGCATGATAGAAAACCAATCCTTCCCGAAAATGCGCTCCCGGATTTTGTGGATCAAGACTGACGACACGCTGTGCGCCGACGAGCGCTGACTCGCTATGACCTATTAGACCCATCCACGCAGCGAACATGTCTTGCACATACGCGCTGCCCGGTGCCACCGCAAAGGCTCGGTCGAATTCGGCCCCGGCGCCGACAAAATCCAGAAGAATGCGTGCATGCACAATTCCGAGCGCTACGTGTGCATCGCCTAAATCCGGTGCCAGCGCCACCGCACGCTCCGCTGACGCGATAGCCTGCTCGCGCAGAGCCTTGACCCCCTCGATGTTAGGTTCATACGAAAGGTACGTGAGCACTTCCGCCCGCAGTGCGTACGCCGCCGCGTAGTCGGGATCGAGTGCGATGGCCTGATCAATTTCCGCCAAGGGGGCACGAAGCCCCTCCGCAGTCCTAACCCCGTACAGCCGCCGAGCGCGCAGGTAGGCATCGTAGGCGTCCGGATTCTTGGTTCCGCCGACCTCGAACCTGGCGGACTCGCTGCCAGCGAGCTTGATCTCCAGCTGCTGCGCTACCGCGGTAGCCACCTCGGTCTGCACCTTGAAGATGTCGGTGAAAGGTCGGTCATAGGTCTCGGACCACAGATGAAAGCCGGTCACGGTATTGATCAGCTGCGCGGTGATGCGCACGGTGTTGCCGGAACGGCGGACGCTGCCCTCCAGAACGGCCCCGACATTGAGCTTGTGCGCGATCGTGGCCACATCGACGTTCTGTCCCTTGAAGGAGAAAGATGACGTCCGCGCGGCCACCTGCAGGTCATTCAAGCCAGCGAGCGCGTTAAGCAGCTCTTCGCTGACGCCGTCCGAGAAGTAGTCTTCCTTGGGATCCCCGCTCATGTTCACGAACGGCAACACCGCGATGGAGTGCGCTGGCGGAGAGAAGACTGGCGCACCACTCTCCGCCTTCTGAGTGACATCCTGGCTCGTTGCCTGAGCGCCGGCGGGTACGGCAGGCCGCAGCGATCGCCACAGCAGCGCCCCGGCGGTGACCATCACCACGAGGATGAGGGTAAGCCCAGGGATGCCCACGCGCCTGAGGGCTGGCGGCGGGGACGCAATGGCCGCGGCAGGTTTTGCGTCAATGGCCGTCTGCGCCGGGGTATGCCCGCCGCCCCGGTCGAACGGCAGCACGCTCTCGTCCCGGGCGCCAGTGCGTACCAGATGGGCCAGACCCTTGGCCAGCTCGGCCAGCTTGGCTTCGGTACCCTCATAGGCGTTGACCCAGTTGCGCGACGCTAATTCGTACAGAAACGCCCCCTTGGGAGCGATGTTCTGCAGCCGTACCGGGATGATCAGCTTCTTCTCGAGTGTCGCTGCCGCCAGTTCCTTGGCGATGTCGCTGGACTCGGCCGCATTCTCGGAAAACAGCAGCACGAAAATCTGGCTGGATTCCAGCGCCTTGGCGGTGGCAATGCGCCAATCCTGCCCCGCCCC
>DATNLV010000036.1:0-4065 GCA_035602665.1 Bryobacteraceae bacterium
CCTCCGCGTCGCCGTTCCGGGCGGCCCTCAACGGAAACTGCATGTTGGACTGTCCGCCGCAGAGCCAGACATCGCCCACGAGCACCTCGTGCAAAACGACGCTCTGGCGCCCAATGACTCTGATGGAGTAGGGTCCGCCCGCTGGCGGGGGATCCATCGTCACCTGCCAACGCCCATCCTGCCCCGCAACCGCGGCCACGGTGCGGCCCTGGAGCTCGACGCGGACCTTGTCTCCCGGTTCTGACCAGCCCCAGATGGGATTCGGCTTCCCGCGCTGCAGAACCATGTTGTCCCCGAAAATCGGGCTGACAAACGGCAGCGATGCATGAGCCGTGCGGTCCGGTGTCTGAGCTGACAGGATCCCCGCAGCGAGGGCGACCAGGCATAGGACTTTGGATCTCATATTCAAATCCTCTCTCGCTCCGGAGGCCGGCTTGAGGCTCGCGACGTTAGTCTCGATTCAGCCTGGCGCGGTTCTGAAAGATGCAGGAGAAAGCCCCTCCGGCTCGCATCTGAATAGCGATAACTGAAGCGGTTACTGGGACCGACGCAAGAAAAACCAGCCGGGAGATCATAGCGTGCAGAGTAGCACAGGCCCGGCCCGGCCGGGATGATCCGCCCGATGCCGCCCTCAGGGCTCCCGGCGCGTGGATTCTCGCGCGACCAGACTTGGCTCCAGGATGATGCTCTTAGGCTGGGGCGGCACTTTGGCCGCAATGATCGACAGAAGCAACTTTCCTGCCCGTTCCCCGATGGCTGCGCTCTGTTGATCGATGCTCGAAAGAGGCACGCGCAAAGACTTGTCGAAATGGAGATTGCCGCATCCGATGATGGCGATGTCCTGCGGAACCCGCAGTCCAGCCTCAAGGATGGCGTCGATCGCCCCGATGGCGAAGGGATCGTTGTAACAGAAAACCCCGTCGGGTTGTGGACTCAACCTGAGCAGCGCCTTCATTGCTTCGTGGCCGCTCCTCCAACTGTCCGCGTCGGCCGAGCGCCCCGTGACGACATAGCCCTGGAGCGGAATCATACCGTGCTTCGAGAGAACCTGATTGTAGCCTTCCAGCCGGCCGAGTGCGGTACTGGTGGCCGGTCCCCGTATGTGGGCGATCCTTTCGCAGCCCGCCTCGACCAGGTGCCCGGTCGCCATGCGGCCGACTTTGACATCGTCCACGCCAACGAAATTCGCTGGGATGCCGACGAAGGCGCGGTCGATGAGGATGTACGGAACCTGCTGTTCTTCGATGCGGCGAAAAGACTCCACCGTCCATTGCGTCGACGCAATCACAAGAGCATCGAGCCGGCAACCCAGGAGCCTCTTGATCTCATGGCGCTCGAGTTCAGGATCTTCCTGAGAGGAAGAAATCAGAAGGCTGTAGCTCCTGTGCCGGAGAGTGTTGGCCAGCCCGGCTGCTACCTCGGCAAAGAAAGGGTGCACCAGATCGGGCACGATCAGGCCGGCGGTGTAAGTCTTGCCGGTGACCAGGGCGCGCGCCGCGGGATTGGGCTGGTAGTTCAACTCCTTGACCCGGCGAAGCACGCGCTGCCGGGTTTCGTCACCGATGTCGCTGTGTCCACGCAACACCTTGGACACCGTGACCACCGAAACGCCCAACTCCCGGGCGATGTCCTTCATCGTTACAGTCATCTGTCTCCCCTAGCCGTTGCCCCTGGGCGATCGGTCGTCGGTCCGCTGCAGGGCATCAGGTATTGAATACCTGCGGGATGCCTTCTCAAGCCCGCCAGCCGAAACGTCCGAGCAGTGGCTGGAGCCTCAGGCCGGGCCTCCGTCGTCGATTATACATGGCTGGCGAGGATTGAATCCGACCCTACAAGGTTAAAGTAACCGCAGGGCGAGAAAGCAGGGGATTTCGGCTGGAGCGGCCTGCGCCGATGTCAGCACGCCCCTGACGCCAGCGCGGTTTCCTGGGAGGGGAGCGTCGGGAATTCGGTTGTGGCGGTCGTGCGGGACGAAACGGACCAATCGGGTTGACCGACGTCGAGACTGCGGCGGTGAGGTCTACCGCCGCCAACAATCACTCCTTAGAATAGTTGCCCGGCTCTGTCAGCGCGGTCTTCCAGATCTCGAGCCGGCGGGAATGGAACGCAGCCTGATCGGCCAGGAAAGCGATCTCCGCGGCACTGTAACGGTCGACTCCACGGAACCTCTGGAGTTCCCGCGCGGTGGCCGCTTCCGGCGTGTACATCCATAGCCAGCGGCGGTAATTGCCGACTGACGATTCGGCCGGGAAGACACGGGCGGTCCAGAGGCTGCGCTCGGCCCCATCGCGCGCCTCCGGCCATATGTCATCGTCCGCCAGACCCACAGCCGCGATCCAATCCCCAATCGGCCGCCCGCAGAAAAGCGAGTCGCCCTTGAAACTATCCCCGCTGCCATAGCAGCGTACGAACCAGACATCCGCTCCGTCGCGGCTCCGACCGCGGAGCACCTCCAGGCAAGCACCGTGCGGCAGCGACAGAGGCGCGTCCACATCCACGCCTGCCAAGACGTTCTGCCCGGCCAATTGCAGATCTGCCCGGATGCGGCAGCCTTCCACCCACGAGTCGCGAGCGTCTATCCGGGCGGTAGAGGCGACGCAGTTGTTCACCGACAGAACGCTTCCTGCCCCGGCTCCTGCCACCAGCGCCTGCCCGCTCTCGATCAACTGGCGCGTCGATCCGAAGTGCAGGAACCGGCAGGACGGCACGAGTTCCACGTGAAGCGGAATCCGATTCAGGACTGGGTAGACGCGGGCCAGTTCCTCTTCGCTCCAGGTGGAGCCGCTGGCCCGCACGCTACTCAGATAGTGCTCCAGAGACGCCGCGGATCCCATGGCGCAGCAGATCTCGCGGTAGAGATCAATCTTGCGGGACAACAGAGCCGCCGGCGTTTCAGCAACTCCAAAAGCGTCGAGCAGGGACTCGGCGGCCTCGCCGTCCAGGCTCATGACACCAACATCGAGCGGGGCGAGGCCCACGGCCCCGATTGCGCCCTTAACCCGCTGTTCCGCGATGGACGGCTTCTGCAGATAGACCGACACGGCGCCGTCCTCACCGATCGCAAATACTCCGTGCCGGCTGGCTTCTTCCGGCACCGCGTAGCAGCCCAGAGCCGTGAGACCCGGTTTGCCAAAGCTGACGTGCGCGGCGTCGAAGAGGACCAGTGCGTCGCCGGCGGCCACCACTACCTGCCCTCGTCCAGAGACGCCAGGTGGAAGGGCCAGGAAGTCTGGCACCAGCCGGTCGAACAGGGTCGCCGGAAGGGGCGAGTCGGATGCGCCGGGGAGAGGCACGAAGATCTTGCCGCACGGTCCGTAAGCGGGCAGGCGGCGGGAATCGCCACCCGCGTGCACGATCAGGATGCGAAGCTTCCGCAAGATCTCCGCAACGCCGTCGCACCGTCCGTGGCGAAGGCGCTCGCTCTCGACGATCCGCAGGAGACACAGCAGCGTGCTGCCCCCGCTGCCGATGCGGCGGTCTTCGAGATCGGCGACCACCAGAGCTTCCCGCACCTGTGGCAACATCGCGTATTCTCGCCGCAGACTCAACTGGGACTCGTAGGCCCTGGCTTGCAGGGCGTTCGACGCCGTGAGAACCAGGTAGTCCCATCCAATCGGGGGAGCGCTCATCCGCTGCTACGCCGACTCGAGAATCATGTTCGCGTACTGGATCGTGTCGCCGGTCCGGATCAGGCCGATCGCGTCCGGAACTCTCTTCTTGAACTCGATGTGAGGCTCGTACACCACCGGGATACCGGCCAGGGCCTGTTCGAAGCGTCCTCGGGTCACGGCGTCATTCTGCGCTCGGAACTCCTCGGCCATGAACGCTCTCCCCAGTGCGAAGTTGGCGCGTATGGCCGCCAACACGTCGAGGACCCGTGGAATATCGTCGATCAGCGAGATGTCGACGGTCTCGATTTGCGGCCAGAACGGGAAGCCGCGATCCGCAATCACCAACGTGTTGGTGTGACGCACCCGGCTGAGAAGCGAATTGATGGCGGGGTTGAGAATACCGGCCTTAAGCATGCTGGGCTCCTGCCTTATTAGACTCTGACGTGCACGCGGA
>DATNLV010000285.1:0-5817 GCA_035602665.1 Bryobacteraceae bacterium
CCTCGTACCCGCCGTCGGCGATATCGAGCGCCGCCTGTATGCCCGCCACGCCTCCGCCCACCACCAGCGCGCGCCGCGTGACCGGAACCTTGATCGGGGCGAGCGGCTCGTTCCAGCGCACCTTGGCCACCGACATCCGGATCAGGTCGATCGCTTTCGTGGTGGCCGTGGCGCGGTCGTGGTGCACCCACGAGCAGTGCTCGCGGATGTTGGCCATCTCTACCCGGTAGGGATTCACACCGGCATTCGCGGCGGTCTTGCGGAACGTGCGCAGGTGCATGTGCGGCGAGCAGGAGGCCACCACCACCGCGTCCAGATTCTCGCTCTTGATTCTTTCCTGGATCAGCGACTGGCCCGGCTCCGAGCACATGTACTTGTAGTCGAGCGAGCAGTGCACGCCCGGCAGCTGGGCGAGGGCGGCGGAGACTTGGGCGACGTCCACGGTGCGCGCGATGTTCTCGCCGCACCAGCACGTGAATACGCCAATTCGCGCCATTCGCCGTCAGCCTCCGTACACGAAATGCCTGTCGATCCCCAGGGCGTGATCGGAAAGTCCCAGGGCCCTCCCCACCAGATCGGAGAGGTAGTAAATCGTCATGCCATGACGCACCGAGGCGCGCCGTTCAATGTCCGCCTGCTTCATGTCCAGGTTCACGTGGCACATGGGGCAGGCCACCACCACGCAGTTGGCTCCGTGCGCGGCGGCATTGGTCAGAATCTTGTGCGAGAGATCGAGGACGATGTCTTCGTTGGCCATCGTCATGCCGGCGCCGCAGCACTCGGTCTTGTAGTTCCAATCGACGGCCGTGCCGCCCAGCGCGGCGATTACGGCCTCCATCGAGGATGGCCGCTCGCAATCGTCGAAGCGCAGCGTCTCGGGCGGCCGCGTGAGCAGGCAGCCGTAGTAGCAGGCCGCTTTCAATCCCTCGAGCGGGCGCTTGACGGCGGCTTTGATCGTGTCGAGGCCCACCTTCTGGAAAACCTGGATCAGGTTCAGCACGCTGGTGCGGCCTTCGAAATCGAGCTCGACGATGCGGCCCATTTCCTGGCGCAGGGCGGC
Source organism: Bryobacteraceae bacterium (assembly GCA_035602665.1). Classification (GTDB taxonomy): domain Bacteria; phylum Acidobacteriota; class Terriglobia; order Bryobacterales; family Bryobacteraceae; genus DASWZN01. The sequence goes on from DATNLV010000285.1 coordinate 1,061, forward strand.
GTCGCTCTTCATCAGGTCCGCGGCCTTGAGCAGCTCCATGGAGCACATCGGGCAGGGCGCCAGGATCTCGCCGAAGCCGTCGCGCTCGGCCAGCGCCAGGTTGCGCGCCGGCAGCGCGATGGAGAGCTTGTGATTGATGGAGTGGGCGGCTGTGGCGCCGCAGCAGATCCAGTCGTTCACTTCCTTGAGGCCCACGCCGAGCGCCTCCAGGCACGCGCGCACCGAATCCTCGTAGTCGTTCGAGGTGCCGTGCAGCGCGCAGCCGGGATAGTAGCCGAGTTCCATCACGCGTCCGTCCCCCGGATCAAACCCTCCGAACCACGACCGTCAGGGAGTGGCTCGCCCGGCTTCCGTCCGCTTGCTGACGCGCGCGGTTCGGTGGGCTGGGCGTCCGTCCCCCGCAGGCAGCGGTCGAAGATACGCCCGACCACGTCGCGGTCGCGCACGCTGCCGCCGGCCAGCTTGAGTTTTCCGCGCTGCAGCATGCGCGGGGCGAGCAGGGCGTCCTTGAACAAAAACGGAAGCGCGAGGTTCTTGGCGAACACCGCGGCCTTGAAGGCGCCCACCAGCTCCAACTCGTTCAAACGTCCGTGGCGGCGAATGTTCTTGAGGAAGGCGTGCTGGAAAAGGATGGTCTGGTGCCGCTCCTGATCCGGCGACGGGCGCTCGGCGGAGAGAGCGCGCAGCTTGTCCATGACCCCGGCGCAATCCACCGACTTCGGGCAGCGCGTGGTGCAGGTCTGGCAGGAGACGCATTCCCACATGGCGGCCGAGGCGATGGCGGCCTCGAAGCCTCCCATCTGGACCAACCGCACGATCTGATTCGGCATGTGGTCCATGCGCGCGGCCACCGGACAGCCGGCGGTGCACTTTCCGCACTGGTAGCAATCGGCGACGCGCAGTTCGTCCACGGCGGCGACCGTCATTTCGCTTCCACCTCCTGCCGCTCCAGCCGGCACGAGAGCGCGGCGAGCGGAAAGTAGAAGTCCCGGTTTTCGACGAACACGCCCGCCGGCACGCGCACCGGGATCGGAGCCAGGTTCCAGATGGCCCGAACGCCCGCGCTCACCATCAGATCGGCCGCCGACTGCGCCAGATGGGCCGGAAGGGTGATGATTCCCACGCGCGCGCTGGCCGAGCGGGCGATTCCGGGGAGGAAGCCCAGCGGCCGCACTTCGAAACCGTGCAGGTCGGCGCCGATCAGCCGCTCATCGGCGTCGAAAACGCCCACAATCCGCAGCCCGTAGTGGGCGAATTCCTTGAGGCCGAGCAGGGCCGGCCCGAGCCCTTCCGCTCCCGCCAGCACGGCGTTCTTCACCTTGTCCCACCCCAGGAAATGTTCAATCGCGCCAATCAGCGCCGGCACCGGGAAGCCGACCTTGGGCTTGCCGACCGTGCCTGTGACCTCCAGGTCTTTCCTGATTTGGGACGAATCGAGGCCCAGGTCGCGGCTCAACGTGCTGCAGGAGACAACCACGATACCGCGTAGGCTCAGTCGCTTAAGATGCTGTAAATAAACGGGTAACCGGTGCAGAGTCGGCTCGGGAAGTGCCTTACCGGCCACGGCGAAGCCTCCGCTCAACGGATTCGGCAATCAAGAAAGAATTCCGTATAGCTCGGTGGGGTCGGGTCTGCCTGGGGTGCGTGCCGGTCAAGTCTGAGTATATCAGATGTTGGGACCTTGTTAGCCCTCAAATCGGGGGCTGGTGGCACCTTATTTAGGGGGTGAGGCCCCTTAATCGGGAAATATATCCTGAATCAGGAGAGCGCCTACGCCGCATCCCGGACCTCGACGCGCAACCGCTTGCCGATCCAGACGGGAGCGATGCCGGAGAGAGCAGGCCTTCGATGTGGGCCTTGGGGATCCCGATGCGGCGAGCGAACCCGGCTTTCGTCAGCTCGGTCTCGGGCTCAAACAATGCCAGGTAGTGTTCCATCACTGGCACTTCTGCGCCATGCCGCCTTGCGCGATGGTCCAGCAGCCGCCGCCGTCCGCGCTCCCCGCCTCCACGCCGTTCCAGTTGATCGTGCACGGCGCCCAGTAGGACGGAAGATCGAGCCGCACCGCGGCGACTCCGCGCGTGATCAGGAGCAGTTGATGGCCATCCATCAGGAACTCCGCCCGGACCCGCGCGGTGACGTTCTCCTCGCGCTTCGTCAGCCCGATGCGGCTCTCTATGCGTAGCCGCTCTTTGCCGCGCGACACCACCACCCCCACGGCCCGCTCCTCTTTCTGCCCATCCATGAACGCAACGTAGCCGCGTGCGTCTTTGATCTGCGCTCCGCCCACGGAAACGATCCGGTCGTTAAGCTTGAGCGGGCCCGTGTAGTCCGGCGGCAGCCAGTTCAGCACAAGCCCGGGACCGGGATCGTCCAGGGTGTAACCGAAACCGCCCACGGCCAGGTAGGCGCCCGGACCGGGGGCCACGCGAGACTGCGGCAGAACGTCGTTGCGCGACGTCGGATCGAACTTGGCGATCTGCAGCCAATAGCAGCGCGCGAATGCCGGCGAGCCGGTCTCGCAATCCACCTTCGACGGATAGGGATCGCTCTTGTGCGCCGCCAGCCAGTCGAATACTGCCACCAGATTCATCTGACGGACACCGAGCTCGATGTTGAAGCCCTTGGCGGCCAACTTGACGCGGTCGGCTTCCGCCCTCGCCTGGTCCGGGGCGAGAACGGCCCACAGAATCGGCACCATCCCGGCGTTGGCGCCGAACAGGCGATTGGTCTCGATGGCCAGGTCGGGGTTCCCGCCGGCGGCGAGTGCGGCGGCCCACAGATCCGGCCTGCGCGAGACGGCGTAGAACACATCCGCCCCGTCCGCGCCACGCCCGATCAGGTAGACGCGCGTGGTGTCGATGGGACGACGCTTCGCCGCTTCCTCGACCGCGGCCTCGATCTGGTGCACGGTGGCGTCGTTCGGCAACGCATTCGGAATCGCGGCGAATTCCCAGCCGCGGATCGCGGCCACCTTGCCAAACGCTTCCTCGCCGGAACCTACAAACACGAGCAGTGGCACCGGCTCGGCCGCAAACGCCACGGCGGCAGAAATCGTCAGGGCCGCCACCACCGCCCGGAGGGCGGGCTTCAGCCCGCGCGGGTCTTTAGCCCCGCCAGTTCGCCTTCCAATCACGGAGTTCACAGTCCCATGTTAGATTAATGTCCATATGGCCATCGTCGCCGTCGCGGGGCGGAAGGGCGGGATTGGCAAGTCCACCATTGTCGGGAATCTGGCGGCGGAGTTTGCCGCCATGGGGCAGACGGTGGCGGTGCTCGATGCCGATCCCCAACACAGCCTGGTCGCATGGGCGGAGCAGGGCGACGGGATGCTGGCGCGTTCGGTCAAGAAAGTCTCGGCCGGCGACGCGCTGCGAACCCTGGCGCGCCATGCCGAAAAAGACGCCGACATCGTGCTGATCGACACCCCGCCGGGCGACCCTGAGACGGCCTACCAGGCGGCACTCGCGGCCGATCTGATGCTGCTGCCGTGCGGCCCGTCTCCGCTCGATCTGTTCGCGCTGAAGGAAACGCTCACGCTCTCCCTGAAGGCGCGCGCGGAACGGCGTTCAAAAAAGCCGCGCATCCGCTTCGTCCCTTCGAAGGTGCTCGCCAACACGAACCTCGGGCGTGGGCTGGCATCCTCGCTGAAGGACATGGGGAAGAAGGTGCTGCCCGCCATCGGTCAAAGGGTGGTGGTGGCCGAAGCGGTTGCGAGCGGCCTCACCGTGGCGGAGTACGCGCCCAGCTCGCCCGCCCACGAGGAGTTCCGCGAGCTGGCCAAAGCGGTGCAGAAAGTCCTGAAGAAGTGAGATACCCCATTCTGCTCGTGCTGTTCTGCCTGGCGGCGCTTGCGCAGGCGCCCGACTTCCTCATCGTGGACACGCACGACGACACCACGCAGAACCTGCTCTCGCCGCACTTCGATCTCGGCGCACGGCACGCGACCGGCTCGATCGACATCCCGCGCATGCGCGAGGGCGGCCTGGGCGCGATCTTCTTCTCGATCTGGATGCCGGGCACCGTCACCGGCCCGCGCGCCGTGAAAGACGCGCTGGTCCAGATCGACCTGGTGCGCGAGCAGGTCCGCCTGCATCCACGGGATCTCAGGCTGGCAACGACGGCGGAGGAAGTGCGGCAGGCGCACGCCGCCGGGAAGATCGCCGTGCTGATGGGGGTCGAGGGCGGGCACATGATCGCGAGCGATCTCGGCGTCTTGCGCGGCTTTTACGCTCTGGGCGTGCGGTACATGACGCTCACCCACAGCGTCAACGACGAGTGGGCCGATTCCTCCACCGACAAGCCCGCGCACAACGGCCTCACGGACTTCGGCAAACAGGTGGTCCGCGAGATGAATCGCCTGGGCATGATGGTCGATATTTCGCACGTCTCCGACAAAACGTTCTACGACGTGCTGGCCATCACGACGGCGCCGCCCATCGCCTCGCATTCCTCCTGCCGCGCGCTGTGCGACTCACCGCGCAACATGACCGACGACATGATCCGCGCGCTCGCGGCCAAAGGCGGCGTGATTCAGATCAACTACAACACCGGATTCCTGAGCCAGGAATTTCGCAACGTCGAGAAGGCCGATCCGGGCTTGCAGAAGGGCATCGAAGCCGAGAGCCAGAAGCGCTGCGGTCGCGACGAAGGCTGCCAGCTGGTCGAGATGGAGAAGCTCACGCGCGCCGTGGTGGCGCAGGGCAAACTCCCCCGCGTCGAGTGGACGCGCATCATCGACCACATCGACCACGCGG
>DATNLV010000050.1:0-2695 GCA_035602665.1 Bryobacteraceae bacterium
TACCACCACGGCGAAGTCTTCCTTCGGATTGAAGACCGCATAACTGCTGTACGCGCCCGTTGCCCCGTTGTGCCAGTACCCACTTGTTTTATTATCGAACAGCCAGGCCAGCCCGATCTTTGTTCCAGGCATCGCATCCGCTCTAAGTTCGTGGGACGCTACGAGAGCGCCCGCGAGCGGCCGGACTCTTTCCGTGTGCAGTTGCGCCTCCAGGTACGTCAGCATATCGCTCGCTGTCGATCGGATGGCGCCCGCCCCGGCCAGCGCGTCCAGATGCCAGGCGTGAGCCCGCTGGTGTTGTGCCGAGTAGCCTGGGGTGAATCGCTTATCCTGTTCCGGCGAAAGGTTCACCACCGTGTCGTTCAGCTCGAGAGGTCCGGCCACCTGCGCCTTCAGCAGTTCCGGATACGCCATGCCCGCACGATTGGCGAGCGCCTGGCCCAGCAGCCCGAACCCCAGATTGCTGTAGTTGAACCGCGCATCCGCCGGCTTACTCACGCCGTGTTTGGCGATGAATTCGTACAGCGTCGCTGGCCGGTAATCCGCATAAGGATCCTGCGGGTCGGCCGGATGAAAATTGTCCGGCATCCGGGGCAGGCCGGAGTGCTGCGTCGCCAGATCCAGCAGGGTGATCTCCGCCCCCGCGGGTTTCGCCACCGTCCCGGTAGGCAGCAGCTCCCGCACCGGCTCGTCAAGTTTCACCTTGTGCTGCGCCACCAACTGCGCCAGGATCAGGGCCGTGAAGGTCTTGGATATCGAACCAATCTCGAAGATCGAATCCTCCTTCACCGGACCGTAGGTGAAGATCCGCCGGACGCCATGCTGCACCACACCGATCGCCGCGCCGCCGTTGGTGGCGGGCGCCAGCGCCCCGTCTTTCAGGGCCGCGGCAAGATCGCGGTCGAGCACTGCTTTCAAATCGGCCAGCGGTACGGGACCCGCGGCTGCGTCGTACTTCGGCGGCTCCGGCGCCTTCAGGGTCAGCGCCACGGCCTGTCGTGTCATTCGCAGCGGCCAATTCTGCCCTTGCGACCACGTGCCATCCAACTCATTTCCGTTCGGCGCCAGCGTTCCCCACCAGTGTCCCTTCACCACCGGAACCTCGAACGAAAAATGGTTCCCGGCGAGTTGGACGGTGTCGCAGGGAAGCCCCACCGCGCCCTGATCCAGGCTGTCGAGCGAGCAGTACTCCTTCCCCGCGCGGTCGCTTTTCACTTGAACCTGCAGGCGCAGTTTGGCGCCGCCCGCATCGAGCGCCCCCAGCCAGATTCCATCCACACGCGACGGCTTGTCAGCGGCCGTGAATGGTTCATCGCGACGAAATACCAGAAGCATTTCTTGGCCCTGCGACCAGGTTCCGCTCAGCGTCGCGGCATCGCCGGATACCGTGCCGTGCCAGCTGCCGCCTACGCTCGGAACTTCAAAGGACAGCGCCGTAATCGCGAGGTGGATATTGGCGCACGGCAGGCCCCTCGCGCCCTGGTCCAAACTGTCCAGCGCTCCTTCCATCGCTCCGCTTGCGGCCGTCTTCAGGTGCAGCTTCAGATGAAGCGGGCCCAGCATCCCTGAATAGTCGCCGCTGATTTTCGGGGCCTGGGCCAGAGCTGCCCCCGCACACACCAGCACGAGCAACCAACGAGAACAAGTCATCTAAGCACCCACCACGATCTCGCGCTCGTCCTCTTCGAGCGCCCGCAGCCGGATCTCGATGCGCTCCGGAGGCCACAGGTGCGGGAACCGCTCGCCCCATTCCACCAGCATCACCGCCTCGCGCTCCATCAGATCCGGCAGCCCCAGCGTGCGCAGTTCGCGCTCCTCGTCGATGCGGTAGAGATCCACGTGGAGCACTCGCCCGCCGCCGTACTCGTGGATGAGCGTGAAGGTCGGGCTCGATACCTCTTCCGGGGCAGCCGCGCCGAGGCCTTCGACGATCCCCTTGGCCAGCGTCGTCTTCCCGGCCCCCAGGTTGCCGATGAGAAGCACCACCGCGCGCGCGGGCAGCCCCAGCGCCAGCTCGCGGCCCAGCGCGACGGTCTCCTCCTCAGAGCGCGTTCGGAACGCAGGCATGGAACGCCGCCGGATAGTAGCGCAACAGGTCGGTAGCCACCAGGCTCTTCTCGCCGAGTTCCGCCGCGCCGAGCTCGCCCGCCAGCCCGTGAACGTAAACCGCGGCCGCTACGGCGCGGTCCGGACGATCGGGGAACTGGCCCAGGAACCCGGCGATGGTTCCGGTCAGAATGTCGCCGGTTCCGCCGGTGGCGAGGGCCGGTGTTCCTGTGGGATTGATCCACACCCGGCCATCCGGGAACGCGATCAGCGTGCGGTAGCCCTTCAACACCAGGATCACATGATGCTCGGTGGCGAAGCCGCGGGCCGCCGCGACGCGATCGCCCTGAATCTCCTCGATGGACTTCCCCGTCAGCCGCGCCATCTCTCCGGGATGCGGCGTGAGCACCCGCAAGCGCCCGACGCCATCGAATGCGCTGCCGGCCAGGGCGTTGATCCCGTCGGCATCGACGACCATCGGTTGCGCGCAGTCGCGCACCAGGCGCCGCACCAGCTCCACGGTCTCCGCAGCCGTCCCCAACCCCGGCCCAACGGCCACCACGCTCTTCTTTTCCGCCAGCCGCAGCAGGTACCCGTCGTCGACAATCGAGCCCGCGGCGCTTTCGGCCAGCGGCTCGGTCATCAACTC
>DATNLV010000054.1:0-9431 GCA_035602665.1 Bryobacteraceae bacterium
ACGGCCACCGGGTGCGGACGTCGCGCGGCTGGGTTCCGTACGACGCACTCATCTCCTCTTTGCCGCTGGATCTGGTGGCGCGCATGACCGGCCGCGATTCCCTGCTGCTGGCTGCCGGGCGCCTCCGGTACACCACCACACACGTCGTCGGCATTGGCCTGCGCGGCGCGGTTCCAGAGCACCTCGCCGAGAAGAACTGGATGTACTTTCCGGAGCCGGATAATCCGTTTTATCGGGTAACGGTGTTCTCGAACTACTCGCCCGCGAATGTGCCGGCGGGAGGGCGCACCTGGTCCCTTATGGCAGAGGTTTCAGAATCGGCCTTCAAACCGCTGCCGGAAGGGGACTTAGTGGCGAGTGTGGTGGGCGGGATGCGGAACACCGGGCTCATCCCGGAGCATCCGGACATCGCCTCGGTCTGGACCTACCGCGCCGAACGGGGCTATCCGGTTCCGACGACGGACCGGGACGAGTATTTGAAGCCGGTGATTGACGAACTGGAACGCCACTCGGTCTACTCCCGGGGCCGCTTCGGCGCCTGGAAGTACGAAGCGGGAAATCAAGACCACAGCTTCATACAGGGAGTGGAGGCGGCCGACGATATATACGGTGTCGGACACGCCGGGAGGGAATAGCCCGGTCCGGCGCAGGAGGCGACGCCCGTGCACAGGCTGCGGCGGCTGCTGAAGCGGGCTCGGTTGGCGTTTGCCGAACCCGTTGCCGCGGGCGCACCCACCCTGGGCCGAGGTCCGGTGGATGCCCCGAGCGGCGGGGGAGGCCGGCGAGGGGTAGATTGCTGATCGGTGCTCCCGCCGTGGCCCGAGCGCCCCGTTCAGCGGAACTCGGGCCGGCCGGGAGCACCGTTGTCCGCAACTTCGCCAGCCTGCTGATCGGCAGGATGGGCTCGCAAGCGTTGAGCTTCCTCACCAACGCCTACCTGGCGCGCCGGATCGCGCCCGCGGGTTTCGGCGCCGTCGGGCTGGCTCAATCGATCATCAGCTACCTCGGCCTTCTTTCAGACTCGGGGCTGAGCGTGATCGCACTTCGGGAGGGCGCCCAGGACCCATCCAGGCTGGACGACCTCATTCGCTCGATCACCGGCCTGCGTCTGGCGCTAAGCTGCGCGCTGGTGCCCGTCGGGCTGCTGGCGGCCCATTTTCTGCCCTTCTCGGAGTCCTCGCTCAACGTGCTGCGGGTCTTCTCGCTATCGCTTCCGCTGCAGGCGCTGGCGGTGGACTGGGTGTTCCGGGCGCTGCAACGGATGCACTACGCCGCCATCACGCAATTGGCGACAGCGGCGCTGACGCTGTTGTTGACGGTGGCCTTTGTGCACACCCCACGCCACCTTCAGCGCGTTCCCTGGCTGTCCGTGGCGACCGGCGCCGCGGCGCTGGCACTGAGCCTTTACCTGCTCGGAAGAACCGGCCACAGGCTATCGATCCGCTTTCAGTTCAAACGGTCGAAGAGGTATCTGGCGCAATCCCTGCCCTTGTGCGCGGCGAGTTTTGCCATCACCCTTTACATCCAGGCGAACTTCCTGATTCTCGGCAAAGTCCACGGGGATACCGAGGTCGGTTTGTATGCGGCGGCCTTCAAGGTGGCAGCATTCGTGTTCACCATCACCTCTCTCTACTTCTCGGCCATGGCCCCGGCGCTGATGGAGCTCGCGGCACGCTCCGGGCGCGATGCGGCCCGCCTTCTGACCGAGTCTGTCCGCGTCACCGCGGCGGGCGCATGCGGCCTGGTGGCGATCGGCGCCGCGGGTTCGGGTTTCATTTTGCGGTGGGTGTTTGGCGCCCCCTTTCTGCCCGCGACCAACGCTTTGGCAATCCTGCTGTGCAGCGGCGGGGTGGTCGCCGTGACCAGCAACTGGGGCCAGCTCGCTATCGCCAGCCACCGCGAGCGCCTGGTGCTATGGGCGACGGCCCTGGGAGGATGCGTGAACCTGATTGTCTGCGCCGCGCTGGTGCGCCGCTACGGCAGCCTCGGAGCGGCGATCGGGAATCTCGCGGCCGAGATCGTCGTGGGAGTGGTTGTGATCGCTCCCTGGCCGAGCGAGGTGGGGTTGGGCACGCTTCGGGCCTCGCTCAAGCCCGCCGTGGTGGCGGCCATCGCGTTGTGTCTGGGGTCCCGGCTGGCGCCGCTGGGAGGTCTTTGGGCCGCCTCCGCCGTCGCCTGCTTATACCTGGCCGGACTGTGGGCGACCCGTACCGTCACTTCGAATGACATCAGCCGCGTGTGGTCGGCGCTGCGAGTTCCGGGATCTGCACAACCATGAGCACATCACTCCTCACCACGCCGATCGACCCGCTGTTGCCCGTGCCGCTCGCACCTCTGCCCGAAACCCCGCTGGTTTCGGTGCTGATTGGGAATTTCAACTACGCCAGGTTCCTGCCCGAGGCGATCGAGAGCGTCCTCCGGCAGACCTACTCTCATTTCGAGATCTGCATCTGCGACGACGGCTCGACGGACGCCTCGCTCGAGGTCATCAAGGGCTATGCCGCATCCGACGGCCGGGTGCGGTGGCTGGCGCAAGCCAATGCCGGCCACGGCGCCGCGCTGAACGCCGCGTGGAGGCTGGCCGAGGGACCCATCGTCGCCCTGCTCGATGCCGACGATATCTGGGACCCCGGCAAGCTGGCCCGCGTCGTCGCGGCGTTCCGGGAGCGCCCTAGCGGCGGCGTTTGCACACACAGGGTCCAGCCCTTCTCGGAGTCGCGGACTCATCCGCCCATTCCCGAGCGGCCCGATGATGGCTGGGTGGTGCCGAAGGCGATCAGCACGATGCGGTGTTCGGTGCCGCCAACGTCGGGGCTGGCCTTCCGCCGGGAGATATGCGATCAGATCTTCCCGATCCCGTTAGAGTTCCGCACCCTGGCCGACGGCTACCTGGTCAAGGCGGCAATGTTCACGACGCCGATCCTTGGCCTGGGAGACTGCCTGGCTCACTACAGAATCCATGGCTCGAATGTCACCGGGGTCTCCGTCAACGAGTCGACAATCCTGCGGGAGCTCGATGCGACGGCCAGGCTGTTCTGGGCGACACGCGGGTTCCTGGAGAGATCCGGGCGGGGCGCGATCGCCTCGTGCCTGACCCTGGCAAACGATCGATCCTACTGCGAGCTCGCGCTTGCCAGCTACTTCCTGACCGGCAAGCCGATCTCCGCCGAGGTCGCGCGATCCGCACATCTCAGGGGCTCCACGATGCGCGCCAGGCTGCTACGCGCGCTGGGACGGCTTCCCCGCTTTCTCTCTCGCCGGCTCCTTCTGCTGTGGTGGTGCGATGGCCGGCTCAAAGAGGCCGGAAGGGCTCTCACCCGCCTGCGGCTGCGACCCTGAGGTCGGGCTCCCCGCCCCGATACGATATCCGGCCAGCCCGTTTCGTCTACAAAGGTAGATGGAGAACGTGCTGAGCGTCGCAATGGAATCCGGCGAGCAGAACCGGCGCATCTCGGAGGTCATCGATCGGGAAGGCCGGCGGCTGTTGAACTTCATCCGGAGGCGCGTCGACGACGAGGGCGATGCGGAAGACATCCTGCAAGACGTCTTCTACGAATTGACGGAAGCGTACCGTTTGATGAAGCCGGTGGAGCGGGTTGGCGCGTGGCTCTACCGTGTGGCGCGGAATCGCATCATCGATCGATTCCGCAAACGAAGGCCCGAAGCCTGGAGCGAGATTCCCGTCAATGCAGGCGAAGAGGACGGGCTCCGCCTCGAGGACCTGCTGCCCTCGCCGGATGCCGGCCCGGAGGCGCTGTATGCGCGGAGCGTGCTTCTCGAAGAGCTCGGCGCGGCTTTGGAAGAGCTTCCCGAAAAGCAGCGCGAGGCGTTCGTCGCGCATGAGATCGACGGCCGCAGCTTCAAGCAGCTCGCCGAAGAGACGGGAGTGAGCATCAACACAATCATCTCGCGCAAGCGGTATGCGGTGATTCACCTGCGACGGCGCTTGCAGGCCATCTACGACGAACTTACGAAGTCATGAGGACTACAACATGAAAGCACGATGGGTGAAAAAGGGAGTGAAAATCGCGGTCATGGCGGTCCTGGCCGTGGGCGTCTTCGGATTCCTGGTGATGAGTCTGTGGAACTGGCTGGCGCCGGCGGTGTTCGGTTTCCACGCGATCACGTTCTGGCAGGCGCTGGGCCTCCTGATCTTGAGCAAGATCCTGTTCGGGGGATTTCGCGGCGGGCCAGGCCACGGGGGAGGCTGGCGACACCGGATGCAGGAGCGCTGGCAGACGATGACTCCGGAGGAGCGCGGACAATTCTGGCACGGCATATCAGGCCGCTGTGGCAGGGCCGGCGAAGGATCGACAGATCGAGCAGTATGACTGACAGGAGGATGGTGGGCACGAATTCGCAAGTGCGCCGAAATTCGAGCCAGTCCAGCCAGTCCCGGGTTTGCGGCCAATTCCGATGCGCGACGGGATCTACGACGCACTACACCACGAAGTTCGCTCGGATGGCCGCCAGCACTTCGAGAACGCGCGGGATGCCGTCAACCAGCGAGATGTCCACGGTCTCGATTTGCGGCCAGAAGGGAAACCCGCGGTCCGCAATCACCAGCGTGTTGGTGTGCCGGACCCGGCTGAGCAACGAATTGATGGCCGGATTCAGGATGCCGGTTTTGAGCATGTTCCTCCCCCGCTATTTCGTTCGGATTCCGATTCGGAAGGCACCGGGAACGTCCTCCTCGGCCACCACCATCAAATAGCCGCCGCCGCATCCGGAGTACATCGCGCCGGGATAGCGGGACTGGAAGTGAGCCAGAGTGCCTTTCAGATCGATGTTGATGCTGGGGTGCCGCACGGTATGCGGCAGGATGGCCTCCCAGCACTCCATCGACAGGTTCATCGAATCCGCCAGCGCGCGGATGTCGCGCCGCAGGATGGCCGCGTAGCAGTCTTTGCCGGTCTGGCCCAGGCGCCGGATCCACGCGGGCTCGAGGTTCTTGATCCCCAGCGGATTGTAGCCCACGGGCCGCTGATTGACGGCCACCAGATGGAGAACGCGCTCCAGCCAACGCGCGATCACCGGGTCGCAGTTGGATTCGATGTGCGCCGGGAAGAGGCCGCCCTCGCACGAAGAGTCGTAATCCAGCCGGCTGACGCCCGGATAGATCAGGCCGATCATGTCCTGGGATCCCGAGGGCTCCGCCTGGCCTTCGTTCTCCGCCCTATACAACTCGCGGACGAGCTCTTCTTTGGGCCGCTGCGGCAGAACGCCATTCCACAGCTTCGATGCCACGCGGCGCGTGCCGCTGGCGATGCCGGCGCGCTCCATGAACCAGCAGTCCGGTTGGAGGCCGACGACTACCATTGAGCCGGGCGGCGCGGGGTTCAGCCGGGAAACGAAAGGCTGGTCGATCCAGCCTCCGGCCAGCGCCAACCGGTGCGGGATACTTCCGAACATCAGTCGGTGACCACGCGCTTGCCGGCTTTGCGATCCGCGAACTGCCCGGCGATCCAGGCGTAGGTCTTCTCCATGCCGGTGCGCAGGGGAGTCCGCGGTTCCCAATGCAGCACCTGTTGGATAAACGTGTTGTCGCTGTTGCGGCCTCCCACGCCCTTGGGCGCGGTCAGATCGTAGGTGCGCTCGAGGCGGATGCCGGCGATGTTTTCGACCATGCTCACGAGATCGTTGACCGAGATGAGCTCGCTCGAACCGAGGTTGATCGGCGTGGCGATGAGATCCTTCGAGTGCATGATCCGGTCGATGCCCTCGACGCAGTCGTCGATGAAGCAGAAGCTGCGCGTCTGCGAACCGTCGCCCCAGATGTCGATCGCGTGCTTGCCCGAGTCGATGGCTTCGAGCACCTTGCGGCTGATGGCGGCTGGGGCTTTCTCGCGGCCTCCGAACCAGGTGCCGTGGGGGCCGTAGATGTTGTGGAAGCGGGCGAAGTGCGTTTCGAGTCCGCGCTCCGCCCAATACTCCTCGCAGAACATTTCAGAGATCAACTTTTCCCAGCCGTAGCCACGCTCCGCCATGGCGGGGTAGGCGTCCGACTCTTTCAACGCGCGGACCTTGGGGTCCTTCTGCAAGTCGGTGTTGTAGGCGCAGGCCGAGGAGGAGAAGAAGTAGCGCTGGGCGCCGGCCCGCCAGGCCGCATCGATCAAGTGCGTGTTGATGAGCACGCTGCGCAGGCATTCCACCCGGAAGCGTTCGATGAAGCCCATGCCGCCCATGTCGGCGGCGAGGTTGTAGACCTCCACGGCCCCCTCGACGGCGCGAACGGCGTTCTGCTTCTCGCTGAGGTCCATGGAGAGGCATTCGACGCCGGGGACACGCTGGTACCACTCGGTGAGCGGCTTGCGATCGATGGCGCGGATGCGCGTGAAGCCGAGGTTGTGGAAGCGGCGGGTGAGTGCTCCGGCGACAAAACCGCCGGCGCCGGCGATGACGATCAGGTCATGCGGCTGAAGGTCTCGAGCGATGGGAAGGATGGCGTCAGGCATATTAGTTAACGATAAAGTCGCAGGGTCCAGAATATCGGCCTCGCCGGGAGGTGTCAAGTCGCGGATGGGGCGCGCGACACCGCTGCGCAAGCCGATTCTGAGCGAGGCCGGGGGGCGGGCTTCAGAGGGTGCTGCAATAAGGCCGCGAACGTCCAAACATTACTGGCCGCCGATGAACGCCGATAAACGCAGATAGGAAACAAATGAGTTATCGGCGTTCATCTGCGTTCATCGGCGGCTCCGATTGTGTTCCTGGACCTTTTTCAGCGGCCTCTTCAGCCCGCGCGGGGCTTCAGCCTGGCTTCAGCCCCGTTCTGCGGGGGCAGCGGAACTGAAGTTCCGCGCGGGCTGAAGCCCGCCCCCCGGCGCACGGTGCGAACGTTACGGCAGGCTGGCGTATTCCGCTTTGGCTTGTTTGAGGAGCGGGATGTCGGGGTCGGCGTCTTTCCAGAGGGCGAGGAAATCCTGGTAGGCAGCCTTCGCCTTAGTCTGATCTCCCGACAAAGCGAGCGCCCGCCCTAGTTGCAGGCGCGCCGCCGCGCGCACGGGATCGCTGAAAACGAGGCCGGGGTGATCGAGGATCTTCTGGAACTCGGTGGCGGCTTGAGCGCCCTGGTGTGCGGCCCGATAGGCCTCGCCGCGCACATACACCGGATAGAGGGCCCCGAAGAATCCAATAAAGCTGCTGCCTGGCAGGGCCAGATCAGAGGGGAGTGCGATTTCCAGCGATTCGATAGCGCTCGAAGGCTCGTTATGGTTGAGCGCGAAGAGCGCGCGAAGCGCCGGCGCGTAATTGAATCGGACGGAAGTATCCTCCGGGAAGCGTCTCTCCAGATCGTTGGCGAGTGCTTGCGAGCGGGAAAAATCGCCCGAGAGGGCCAGGGCTACCGCCGCGCCGTACTCCACATCCCGGCCCTTTGAAAGCTCGAGTGCGGCCATCGCGGTCCGTCTGGCCGCGGGCGCATTCCCGAAAAAGGCTTCCCACAGCGCTGCTCCGGCTTGGTACGTAGCCGCCCTTTCCCGCTGGTTCGTCTTCTGAGCCAATTCGACCGCACGCCGGGACATCTTCCTTGCCTGCTGGACGTGACCGGAATATGCCGAGACGAGAGCCTCCTCGTGGGAGACCCAGTCCTCCGCTCCGACTGTTCCCTGAGCCTGAGCCGCTTCACGCTCCATCCCGGCCTTGTCACCTTTTAGGAAGGCGATGTAGTATCGCAGGGCCAAAAAGTCGGGGATTTCCAGTTTGCGCGCGGCGGCTCGCTGAAGAGCGTTCGTGGCTTCCCCCAGGCGGTCAAGGTAAATGTAGTTGAAGGCGAGGTTTTCATAGCCGAAAGGGAAATCCGGATCGAGCCCGATGGCTCTCTCGGCTGCTTCGACCGCCTTTTCATACTGGCCGAAGCCGGGGTAAACTTGTCCCGATAACATCCCGTAGGGATGTGCGTCGCGAGGATACGTTTGCGCCCACAACTCGCAGTTCTGTTGCGCCTTTTCCATGTTTCCCGTCACCTGTACATCGTAGGTGACCGTGATAAAGAACTTCTCGCGATCGCTGGCGCGATCCCGCAGTTGATAGCCTCTGCGCGTGCTCTCCGCGGACAGAACAGACTCCCCCATATCGCCGTACAAGCGCCCCAGGAACGCGTGTGCCATCGCGAATTGGGGATCGATCTCAATGGCGCGCTGGACAAAAGGCACCGCGGCGGCGTTACCGACCGAGAAGGCAACCTTCATGCCCGCACTGTAGGCCTTCAAGGCTTCGAGCGACGGCGTAGTGGCCTCGGCGAGTGGAACCTGGTGGTGTTCGATCGTGGCGAGCGATTCGCCGACCCGGGTTCTGAATCTACTGGCAACCTGGCTGAGTGAATTCAGGACGTCTTCTTTTCTTACCGCCTGCACCTGCTCCTCATCCAGGACGTCGCCGGTTCGGCAGGTCTTGGCGTGCAGGCCCAGGACGTACTCGCTTCCGAGGCTGGCAATGGAGCCTTCCAGCACGGCGGCACTTGCCGTCCGCTCGCAGATCTCCCGAGCCAGCTCCGGGGTGAGCCGCTCATCCGCCGGGCGGCCCATCAAGCGGAGCGTCTGCTGGACGCGCCGGTCGGAAACGAGACTGAGGAAAGGCGACTGCTCGAGTTGCACCGTCAGCCCCTGGCGAAGCGTGCCGTCAAACACGGGGTCTCCCGTGGTGTTGACGAAATCGGCGAGGACAATGGTGTCCTTGTCGGTGAGCCTTGGCGTGCGGTGAAAATAGAAATAGCCTGCGACGAGGGACGCCAGCACTACCGCGCCAACGGGAACAATCGCCTTCCAGCGTTTTGCGATGCGCGTTGCGCCTGCGGGCCTGGCGCCGGTTGTGACCCGCCCCGAATCGGCGTCCCGCTTCAGGCGCTGGAGGTCAGTGCGAATCTCCGAGGCGTGCTGGTAGCGCAACTCGCGGTCGTTCTCGAGGCACTTCGACACGATGCGCTCCAGGTCCGGCGGCAGCTCGGCGCCCAGCCGCAGAGCAGCCACGAGACGCGTTCCCGTGGCCATCTCATAGAGCACCAGCCCGAAGGAGAAAAGGTCGGTCCGCACGTCCAACGGCTTTCCGAGCACCTGTTCCGGCGACATGTAGCCGACCGTGCCGAGCACCATGCCGGCCCCCGTAGCGGCCGTCTGCGCCTCCTCGTTTGAGCCCGGTGCCTGCCTGACCTTGGCCAGACCGAGATCGAGAATCTTGGCCCGGCCGCCTTTGGTGACGAAGATGTTGGCCGGCTTGATGTCGCGATGGATGATGCCTGCCGTGTGGGCGGCATCGAGCGCGTCGGCGATCTCAATCCCGAGTGCCAGCAGCGTTTCCATCTCCAAGCGGCGTCCGGCGATGCGCTGCTTCAGTGTTGCGCCCTCCAGGTACTCCATGACGAGGAAAGAGCGGGCATCCTGCTCGCCGATGTCGTGAATCGTGCAGATGTTCGGGTGATTCAGGGCGGAAGCCGCCCG
>DATNLV010000080.1:0-18620 GCA_035602665.1 Bryobacteraceae bacterium
CGTCGAGACGTTGCAGGCGCTCAAGGGGTGGGTGCTCGAGCACATCGACGAAGAGGACCGCGAGCTGGGCCGCCACCTGGCGAGCCGCGCCGTGTAAGCAGGTTCCGCTTGCTGACGCGCGGTTCGGTGCTGCCGGCTCCGCGGCACTCACTTGCCCGGCGGAGGCGCAGGTGCGGCGGAGGGCCGCTGGGCAGCACGATTGCCGGTTTGGCCAGGGCGGGGACTGCTGCGTTAGGGCTGGTCTCCGCGGCGCGGCGTTCACGGCCTCCTGGAAGTACCCGGCGGCCTTGACGAGGTGACGACGGCCTCGATCAGATCAACAATTCTCGCGGTGGGGGATGGCGGGTGATCCGCAGCTAGCGGCTCCTTTTCTCCGATGATGCGATGCCGTTGACGGCGCGGACTATGCCCGGTTGTATACTTCGGGCATGCGAAGAATCGCCTTCCTTGTTCTGCTGGCCTTGCCCGCCCTCTCTCAGGAGCGCGTCGATCTGGGGATCGTCGACCGCATCAAAGCCGAGGCCTTCGAACGCTCTCATGTGATGGAGACACTACGCAGCCTCTCGGATGTGCACGGTCCACGGCTCACGGGGTCGCCAGAGTTCGAAGACGCCGCACGATGGGCGATGGGCGAACTGACCGGATACGGCGTCGAGAAGGTGCACCCCGAAAAGTGGGGACCGTTCGGGCGAGCCTGGTCGCTCCAGCTGTCGTCACTCGAGTTGATCGAGCCGCGCTACTCGCAACTCACGGCCGTGCCGCTGGCCTGGAGCGCGTCCACCAATGGCCCGGTCACCGGCGAACTGGTGCTGGCGCCGCTGCGCGTGTCGTTTCGCGATGGTCCGAAGAAATCCAGGGAGGCCTTTAAGGCGTATCGCGAGAAGTGGACGGGAAAACTGCGGGGCAAGATCGTGCTGCTCAGCGAGCCCAAGGTGCCCGCCCCGCAGGACAAACCTCAGTTCCGGCGTTACACCGATTCCGACCTGGCCGACATGGCGAATGCGCCGGCGCCTGCTCTCAAAGCTGCCGCCAAGAGCCTGGACGAACTGGAGTGGCCGGAAGATCCGGCCGACCTCGGCAAGTTCTTCGGCAGCCTGTCCAACGCGCTGATGGACCAGTTGTACGATCTCTACGACCAGACGGTGGCCGAACGCGGCGAGTTCTTCGCCAAGGAAGGTGTTGCCGGCGTGCTGCAGGAGGACCAGCGCGCGCACGAGGGCTTGCTCTTCGCCGAAGCCGCCGGCGGGTTCAAGGCAGCCGGCGCGACCGCGCCGCCCACCTTCGTCGTGACCGCCGAACAGTACAACCGGATCGCCCGGCTAGTCGACAAGAAAAGCCCCGTGCGCGTCCGCGTGAATCTGAAAGCCGCTACGTCGGACGCTGACGTGGACGGCATGAACATCGTAGGCGAGATCACGGGAGGCGCCAGGAAAGATGAGATCGTGATGGTGGGCGCCCACTTCGACTCCTGGGCCTCCGGAACGGGCGCCACCGACAACGGCGCCGGCAGCGCCGTGATGATCGAGGTGATGCGCATTCTGAAGGCACTTGACCTGAAGCTCGACCGCACGGTCCGCATCGGTTTGTGGAGTGGCGAGGAAGAGGGCCTGTTCGGTTCGCGCGCCTATGTAAAGGAGCACTTCGCCGACCCCAAGACCATGCAGGTCACAGCCGAACACGCCAAGCTCTCCGGCTATTTCAACCTGGACAACGGCGGCGGCAAAATCCGCGGCGTGTACTTACAGGGACACGAAGCCATGCGGCCGATCTTCGAATCCTGGCTCGCTCCTTTCCGGGACATGGGGGTGACAACGATTTCGATCCGCAACACCGGCGGCACCGATCACCTGAGTTTCGCCGCGGTCGGGCTGCCGGGCTTCCAGTTCATCCAGGACCCGCTGGACTACGGCACCATCACGCACCACTCCGACATGGATACATGGGATCACGCCATCCCGGAGGACCTGATGCAGGCCTCCGCCGTGATCGCGACCGTGGTGTACGAAGCCGCCACACGCAACGACATGCTGCCGCGGCGGGAGTTGCCGAAGCCCGAATAGCGTGGGGCAGGACTCCAGTCCTGCAGCGGGTCTCCAGACCCGCCTCCGTCCAACTTTCCGAAACGAAGAAGGCCGGGCGTGGACGCCCGGCGCAGTTCTGGAGAGCCGCCCCACTCGGGCTGTCCGCATCCTTGCTGCGGTCCCGCCCTAGCGCTTTGCCCTGTGCAGCGTGATCGTTGCCGCCGCGCGCTCAGGTCGTCCGAGGCCGACGAACTCTGCCCGCGATGGATCGGAACCGTCGGGCGGCGGTCCTATGGCCGGCCTTGACCCTGCAGGTTCGGCCGGAGGAACGCTGCCTAGCCTGGCAGGGCCGCCGGTCCGTTCGAGCTCGATCGCGTCTCCCTTGAGCGTTCCCGTGTAGGCGAAGCTTCCGGCCCGGAAAGAGAATCGATCGCCATCGACCCTGCCCTCCTTGATGGCCGCCGGAGTTTCACTACCGCCCCAGCCCCATCGGGCGCTGGCGCCCTCGACGCTCCCCGTGAGGGCGCCGCCGTTCTGCCGGAACGTGAACATTCCGGCGGTCCCACCCCAGCCGCCCACGTCCACGGCCGACGGATCGGACCTCCAGAGTCCCGTGACGCCCGGTCCCGCCGGGACTTCGCGCTCCCAAACCGCCACCTGCGGACGAAGCCTCGCGCTTTCCGTGGCGATGCTGAGCGTGGCCGCCGTGAGGCCGGGCGAAGTTGCTTCGATGGCAATGTTGCCGGCCTCCTTCGTGGATTGAACCAAAGCCATGCAGAAACCGCAGAAGGCTTTTCGCGAGGTGCCCTTGTCGGACTCGGGGCAAGTCGGGTCGCCGTTGCCGACGCCAATGATCCTGCCCTGGCCGGTCAGGCGGAAGCTGACTTCGTTATCGGTGACCGGCACCGTTCGTCCCTGGGCGTCCTGAACTTCAACCGCGAGCATGGCCACGTCCTCGCCATCCGCCGAGATCCGATTGCGGTCCACCGTGAGTGCCAGTTGCGCGGCCGGCCCAACGGTCTCGCGCTTCGCCGTCATCACCTGTTTCCCGTCCTTGTAGCCGCGCGCCTCGATCATGCCGGGCGCGTACTTCACGTTCCACGCCAGATGCGAGTCCTTCTTCATGTCCTTTGCGCCCAGGCTGCGCCCGTTGTGGAACAGCTCCACGCGATCGAGGTTCGAATACACCCAGACCGCGATTTCCTGGCCTTCGAGACCCGTCCAGTTCCAGTGCGGGAACAAATGCAGCACTGGCTGGTCAGTCCACCACGCCTGAAAATAGAAGAAGCTGTCCTTGGGAAATCCGCAGGTGTCGATAATGCCGTATTGCGAGCTGATGTTGGGCCACCCGTAAGGGGAGGGCTCGCCGCGGTAGTCGAATCCGGTCCAGATGAAGCCGCCCGCCAGCCAGGGCCGCGCGTTGCAGAAGCTCCACCAGCCCTCGCAGGATGCCCGGCCGGTGGTGGTGTACGGATCATACGACCCCACGTAGCCATGCTTCGGATCCATCACGTAGATGCCGCGGGTGGCCACGGCGCTCACCTGCTCTGTCCCCATCACGGGGACTTTGGGATTGGCCTTGTGAAACGCGTCCGCCTCGGGGTCGGCGTAGTTGTAACCCTGCACGTCGCACGCCGCGAAGCCTAACTTGCCCATGTTGCCGCCGCCCAGCGGCGCGATGGAGACCAGCCGCGAACCGTCCTCCTCGCTGGAGACGGCTTTCATGGCGGTGAGGATCAGGAACCCTCTGTCGGTCGCCGCGGTGGACTCTTCATTGCCCATCGACCACAGGAAAACGCTGGGGTGATTGCGATCGCGCCGGACCAGGTTCCGGTACTGGCTCAGGCCCTCGGGGTTCGACGACATCATGCGCGTTTCGTCGAACACGAGCATGCCGAGCTGGTCGGCCGCGTCGAGCAGTTCCGGGGTCGGCGGGTTGTGCGAGGTGCGCAGGGCATTGCAACCCATCTCCTGCAGTTTGCGAATCCGGAAGGATTCGACCGCATCCGGCAACGCCGCGCCTACGCCCGCGTGGTCCTGGTGGTTGCAGGTTCCCTTGAGCTTGACCGGTTTGCCGTTCAGCAGGAATCCCCTCTCGGGATCGAACGCACAGGTACGGATGCCGAAGGTGGTTTCGTAGCGGTCCGTGATGGCGCCGCCGGTATCGATCTCAGTGACCAGCTTGTACAGGTTGCGCCGATCGAGCGACCACAGGGCGGGCGCTCTCACCGCTAGCTCCTGCTCGTAGGTGTGCTCTTCCAGTTCGGGAATGGAAGCCGGCCTGGTTGCGGCCTCGCCCACCACCTTCCCCGCGGGATCGAGAATCCTCGACGTGACGCGCGCGTTCTGAGCACCCTTGCCGTGGTTCTCCACCTCGGTTCGAATCCGCACGGTGGCCTGGCCGGGGCGCACCTCGGAGCGCACGAAGGTGCCCCATTTCTTCACGTGGACCGGCGCGGTCTTCACCAGCCAGACGTGACGGTAGAGGCCCGCGCCTTCGTAGAACCAGCCATCGCTCTGGGTTGCGTCCACGCGCACCACCAACGCGTTCCGGTTGCCAGGCAGGACGAAGTCGGTGACATCGAAGCTGAAGGGATCGTATCCGCCGATGTGCCGGCCGATGTAGAAGTCGTTGAGGACCACCAGGGCCTCGCGATACGCGCCGTCGAACTCGAGCGTGATGCGCCTGCCTACGTCGGACGGCGGCAGCTCGAAAATGCGGCGGTACCAGCCGACGCTGGTGGCGGGATAGCTGCGCCCTAGCGGGTAGAACCCCTTGCTGGCGAGGGCGGGATCGTTCTGGAATGGCAGCTCGACGGCCCAGTCGTGAGGAAGGTCCAGCGGCTTCCAGTCCCCGTCGTCGAACAACCGAGTGCCGACCGCGCCGAAGTTGCCGGTCTTGGAGAAATTCCCGTGGAAACCGAAATCGCGGGCCGCGTCGGAGGCGTGACCGAGGTGGAATCGCCAACCGAAATCAAGCAGCAGCCGCTCGCGGGGACCGCCCGAGTTAGGCGCGTCCGGCGCCGGCGTTTCCGTCTGCGTTTGTCCGGCCTCGCCCGCCAGCATTTCCGTCGCCGCCGTCACCGCCGGCGCCGCCAGGCTGCTTCGCAACAGGGCCCTGCGCGTGATCTCTTTCATAGCGCCCTCCTTAGCGATCGGTTCCAATATACCGCTCGGCGGGCGGAACAGTCGGAGCGGCGGTGTGGGGCAGGACTCCTCCAGTCCTGCAGCGGGTCTCCAGACCCGCCGAAGCCGGACGTAGACGTCCGGCGCAGCTCTGGAGAGCCGCCCCACTCAGGGCTGGAACGGCGTCTGGCTGAGCCAGGTCCTGACCCGGCTGCGTGCGATTTCGGACCGTCGGGGGGGTGCCGTCACGCCTGGCTCCAGCAGCCGGGCGCAAATGCCACGGCGCGTTAGTATAGAAGAATTTCGCTCCGGAGCAACACGATTCTGACTGATATTGCGGGGGTTATGCTCCCATGCCGCAGTTGGAAGCGAGCCGCCGCCAGGACGATTCCCGTTTGGCCGGGATCGGCGCCAGAATGGCCTCCGCTTCCCGGAGCGCCTCGTGCGCCGGCCGCCCTTTCGAAACCAGGCTTCGCACCAGGATGGCCGTTATCTGGCGCTGTTCTCGTACCACGCTGGGATGAGTGCTGGGGTCTGTGTAGCGAATAACTGCAGGCATGAAGAAGCCTCCAGAGGCTCCAATTTTAGCACAGCCACTGGCGAAAACAGGTAGATTAAGGTTGCCCGCAATAGTCACGTAACTGTAACATAACTGTAACTTTGCTGTAACAATTGAACCGGCTCGGCTGGCCTCGCCCGGCCGGCCGTCAAAGGGAGTAGCGCACGGCGGTCGGCGTTTGAGTGGTATCGATCGCCTTCTTCCCGGTCATTTGCTCGAGCGAGGCAAGGATCTGGCGATAATCGCTGCCGCTCACCCGGAAGAGCACCTCGGTCTTCGCCGCCGCCGGGCCCTCGGGACTGCCATCGGCCCAGGCCACGCCGATGTAGTAGGTCTCGGCTTCGCCCAGGTGCAGCCCGGGAATGGCGTTAAGCACCGCCGCCCCGACGCGCCGGTGGACCTGGCTTCCGCAGGAGATCTCCGTGATGTCTCGAACGGGCACCGCGATCCGATGGCGGCGCTGCGCGAGCACCACTTCATCGCTCTCGAGGCTGGCCTTGATCCGGTTGTGGTTCAGGGCCAGATTGCCGCCTTCGTATGTCACGGGGTAGGTGCTGCGGGCCTTCTTTGGCTCGCCCGCCAGACCGGTGGCGGGCAACGCCAAGACCGCCGAAACTATCAGAACTGTCAAAGAAAGCCGCATGAGATTATTCCTTCTTTATAGTGGACGCAAACGGACCACTCGAGGTTGCCGACGGGAACTGGTGGACGGCGCGGGATTCGAACCCGCGACCCCGGCGTTGCGAACGCCGTGCTCTCCCAACTGAGCTAGCCGCCCACTCCTGGAACGCCGAACTTTAATATACCATTTCGGGCCGCCGGATTCAGGCGGTCACCGCGGTTGGCGGGGCTTGCGGCTCGTCCGGCGCTGACGCTTTGCCCCCTCCGGCGGGCCCCTTGCGGGCCGCCCAGTACTTCTTCATGCGGTCGGAGACTTCTCGTCTCTCGGCTTCGCTCATGCGTTTGCGCCCGCGACGGCTCTGCGGCTTCCGCCGCGACTGCTCGGCTTTCGAGGTCTTGAGATGTTCCAGGTATGCGATCAGCTTGGTCAACCGCTCCCGTTCCGTGTGCAGTATTTGAATAGTCTTGTAGAGGTCCAAGGGCAACGGCCTCCTGGTTCGAGCTATCGTATAACGAAATTCGCCAGGAATCCAGTGGGCAAGGCCCGCTTATCGCCTAAGAAATGGCCAGTGCCCGACGATGTGGTACCCGTACCGCCACGCAAAGTACCAGGCCGCACCCGCCAACACGATCAGCGCCAGGCCCACCCACGGCAGCACCCTGCGCCAGGGGAAGCTGCGGTGTTCCCGGTGCAGCACCAGCAGGTAGCCCGCGAAAATGCCCACGAAAAACAGCCCCCACATTGGCACGCAGAACACCATCATGTTGAACACGTCGGGCGTCGGCGTCACCACCGCGGCTAGGATCGCGATCGCAAGAATGGCGTAGCGGCTGTGCCGTAACAGGAACGAGGGCGAGGCGATGCGCAGCAGCACCAGGAAGAAGATCAGCACTGGCAGCTCAAACACCATGCCGATTCCCAGGATTACGTCCACAAACAGGTCGAAGTACTCCGTCACCGTGACCATGGGCTGAACATTGACGTCCCGGCCGACGCCCAGCAGAAAGGTCAAAGCGAGCGGGAACGCGAGAAAATAGGCGAACGCGCCGCCCAGGATGAACAGACCAGCCGAACACAGGACGAACGGAGACGCCCAGCGGCGCTCCCGCTGGTACAGCCCGGGCGCGATGAACGCCCACACCTGGTAGAGCACCCACGGGGAGGCCAGAAAGATGGCGGCCAGCAGCGGCAGCTTCATCCAGATGGTCATGAACGCTTCGGTGGGGGTGATGAACACCAGCTTCGTCTGCAGGCCGAGCTGGCGCAGGGCCGATATAGCGGGATCGCTGACGGCCCTCCACATTGGCTGGGCGAATGCGAGGCTCAGGAAGAAGGCAACGGCTACGCCGATCATGCACTTGATGATGCGGCCGCGCAACTCCTCCAAGTGCTCGAGGAAAGACATGCGCAGCATGCCCTGCTCTTCCTCATCGCCGCCATCGTCGCCGCCGCCGCCGCCCAAGCCGCGGAAGGCGCCGAACCAACCCCCACCGCCCCCGCCCGATGGCGGAGCAGGCACAGCGGTAGCGCGCGACACGGTCACGGCCGCGGGCTGAACTTCCTGTTCCGCGGCGTCCTGGCGCGGATCTCTGGTTCCGTTCTTGTCTTCCTGCAACCTCGGCCTCTGTCTGGTTTCGATTACGACACGACGGATTGCGGACCGCCAGCCGGCTCGGCCGGAGCCGGAGCAGGCGCGCTAGCCTCTCCGGTGGCGGGCACGGTGCCCTCGGGCGCCGCAATCTTCGCAGGTTCAGCGCCCTCAGGTGCGGATGCGCTTACTGTGGATGGTTCTGTCGCGGTGGATTCACTCGGCGCCGGCGTCGATGCGGCGTCGTAATAAGAGTCGTAGCCGTAGTTGTACTTATAGTCCGACGGACCGGAGATGCTTTTGCCGGCCTCGTTGTCGGGCTGAGTCTCCCGCTCCAGGTTGTTCAGCTCCCGGTCGAAGGTGGCTTTCAGATCGCTCGAGGCACGGCGGAACTCCGTCAGGGCTTTCCCTATCGTTCGGCCGATCTTGGGCAACTCCTTCGGACCGAAAAGCACCAAGGCAAGAAAGAAGATGAACGTCATTTCTTGCCATCCCACAGTGCCCATGGAACTTCTCCTTCTCGTGGATGGACGTATTCATGATAACGGCCGTAAATCGGCACAGTCAAACCTACCTGCCGAGCCGAGACCGCAACGGGCCCGTCGATCTTCCAGTTGTGCACCGGGGCGGCCGCGATCAGTTTCGCCAGCGGCGGATGCTCGGGGTTGATGCCGTAATCCGCGCACTGCCAGTAGCGGTAGCCCGCGGCGATGTGTTCTCCCTCGTCGAAGATGGGAGCGTTGGCGTCGATGTAGCGCCATAGCAGCGCGGGATACAGGATCAGGGCGAGCGCGAATGCGGTCCAGGCGAAGCGGGCGTGCCAGGCGGCTGAAGGTGCTCCCATAGAGTGTCAAGTGGAACGGGTTGAGTGCTGCCAGGCGCCGGTGAGCACGGCCATCGCGGCAACCGCTGCGGTCTCCGCGCGCAGGATCGCGGGCCCGAGCCAGACTCGTGTCCAGCCCGCCGCGGTCGCGCAATCGCGCTCGGGATCGGTCCAGCCGCCCTCCGGCCCCACCAGCAGGCGGACCTCGTCCCCCGCGGTCCGTTTCTCGGGCAGTGCCCCGAGCAGCGGCGCCCCTCCGCCTTCATCGAGGAAGTAGCGCAGGAGAAGTGGGGCAGGCGTCCACGCCCGCTGCAGGACTGGAGTCCTGCCCCACTCCAGCGCCTGGGCCAGCGTCACCGGCGCGCCGATTTCGGGCAGGCGCACGCGGCGCGACTGCTGGCTGCTCTCGCGCGCGATCCTGCGCCAGCGTTCCATGCGCTTCACCGCGGCCCGCTCCAGGCCCTTTTCGCTGCGCGCCGTCTCGACCGGAACGATCGCATCGGCCCCCAATTCGGTGGCCTTCTCGACGGCCCACTCGAAGCGCTCGAACTTGATCAGCGCCAGGAAAAGCGCGATCCGCGGCGGCGGCTCTTCCGCCGGCAGCTCTTCGAGAATGCGGAATCGGACGCCGTCCTTGCGAACGGTCTCGATTTCGGCCAGATACACCGACCGGTTGTCCGAGAGCTCGCAGACCTGGCCGGGCTCGGCGCGCAGGACTTGCCCCAGGTGGCGCGAGTCCTCCCCGGACAGGCTGGCACTCCCGTCCCGGACCTCATCCACGAAGAAGCGACGCCGCGCCATCAGAAATAATGTACCCTCAATTCCATGATCGCTCACCTGCGCGGAACGCTTCTGGAAAAACACCCCAACCAGGCGGTGGTGGAGGCGGGCGGGGTCGGCTACGACGTCGCGATCCCAGTCTCGACCTACGCGGGGCTGCCCGAAGCCGGCCAGGAGGTGCGTCTGCGCATCCATACGCACGTCCGCGAGGACGCCCTGCAGCTCTTCGGCTTTTCGACCGCCGAGGAGAAGATGCTCTTCGAGAAGCTCATCTCCGTGAGCGGCATCGGGCCGAAGTTGGGCCTGACGGTGCTGTCGGGTCTGGCCGCGCCCGACCTCATCGCCGCCATCCGCGCCGGCGCCACCGAGCGACTGGTGCGCATTCCCGGTGTGGGCAAGAAGACCGCCGAGCGCATGATCCTCGAGCTGCGCGAGAAGTTGCCCGAAGTCGCCGCTGGGGCCACGCAGGAGGTGGCGCCCGAAGGCAAGACGGCCTTCACCGGCCTCGAACAGGACGTCCTTTCGGCGTTGGTCAACCTCGGCTGTAACACGGCCGCCGCCGAGGCCGCCGTCCGCAAGGCCAAGTCCGCGGGCGCTCCCGCCGGCTTCGAGCCCTTCTTCCGCCGCGCGCTGGAGCTGGTGAGGTAGGTTGGTGGGGCGGACCCCCTGGTCCGCGGCCGACGCCCCCGTCGGCCTGGTCGTCGTAATACCGAAAAGGCGGGCCCAGGGGGACCCGCGCGGACCAGGGGGTCCGCCCCACACTCTAATGCACAATCCTCGGGCCCCGAGTGCATCGCCCCGCCCGCTCTGCTAACTTGTTGCATGATGGGATCGAAAGCAGAGAACGGCGATTGGTCGCCGGCGTCCTGGAAGACCAGGCCGGCGGCACAGCAGCCGTT
The DNA here is from genome assembly GCA_035602665.1 of Bryobacteraceae bacterium. Taxonomy (GTDB): domain Bacteria; phylum Acidobacteriota; class Terriglobia; order Bryobacterales; family Bryobacteraceae; genus DASWZN01. The sequence continues at coordinate 10,419 of DATNLV010000080.1, forward strand.
GTATCGCTCCGAATCCGAGGTTGCCGAGGTCGTCTCGCAGATTTCGAAGCTGCCTCCACTGGTTACGTCGTGGGAGGTCGGAGCGCTACAGAAGCAACTGGCGGAAGCGGCGCGCGGCGAGCGGTTCCTGCTCCAGGGCGGCGATTGCGCGGAGAGCTTCGACGCCTGCGACTCCAACACCATCGCGAACAAGCTCAAGATCCTGCTGCAGATGACGCTCGTGCTGGTCCACGGCGGCCAGAAGCCCGTCGTGCGCGTGGGACGTTTCGCGGGCCAATACGGCAAGCCGCGCTCGGAAGGTCTGGAGACGCGGGACGGCGTCACCCTGCCCAGCTACCGGGGCGACATCGTGAACCGGCCGGAGTTCACCGCGGCCGGCCGTGAGCCCGATCCGCAACTGATGCTGCGCGCCTACGAACGCGCGGCGCTCACCTTGAACTTCATCCGCGCCCTGGTCAGCGGCGGCTTTACGGACCCGCACCGTCTGGAATACTGGGACCTCGATTTCGTCAAGCACTCGCCCATGGCCGAGGAGTACCACCGCACAGCGCGCAGCATCGGCGATGCGCTGCGGTTCATGGAGGGCCTGGTGGGCTCTCATCCGGGCGAGTTGCGGTGGATCGATTTTTTTACCAGCCACGAGGCCATTCACCTGCCCTACGAGCAGGCTCAGACGCGGCGCGTGCCGCGGCGCGAAGGCTGGTACAACCTCTCCACGCATTTTCCGTGGATCGGCATGCGGACCGCCGATCCGGACGGCGCCCACGTCGAATATTTCCGCGGCATCCACAACCCGATCGCCATCAAGGTGGGGCCCGCGATGACGCCGGAGACGCTGAAGCGCCTCATCGGCATCCTGCATCCGAACGACGAGCCCGGGCGGCTGACGCTGATCCACCGCTTCGGGAACCAGTCGATCGGCGCCTGCCTGCCGCCGCTGATCGAGGCGACGGAGTCCACGGGCAAGACCGTGCTGTGGGTGTGCGATCCGATGCACGGCAACACGCACATGACCGCCGACGGGATCAAGACCCGCCATTTCGACGACATTCTGGGCGAGCTCGACCAGGCCTTCGACATCCACGCGGAGTACGGCGGCTGCCTGGGCGGCATCCACATCGAGCTGACGGGCGAGGATGTCACCGAGTGCACCGGCGGCGCGCGCGGCCTGGAGGAAGGCGACCTGAAGCGCGCCTACCACTCTTCGCTCGATCCGCGGCTCAATTACGAACAGGCGATCGAGCTGGCTATGTTTGTGGGCCGCGAGATCCGCGCTTTTGGGAGGCCTTGAGGCGATGAGAATGTTCTGGTTGTTCGCACTGGCGCTAGTGGCGCTGCCTGCGGTAGCGGCCGAGCCGGGTATCACCGGCCGGTGGAAGACGTTCGACGACAAGACGGGCAAGCCTAAAGGCATCGTGCTCATCTACGAGCAGAACGGCCAGTTCTTCGGCAGGATCGAATCCGCCATCGACCCGAAAGAGGCCAACAATATCTGCGACCTGTGCAAGGACGAGCGCAAGAACAAGCCCACGGTCGGCATGGTCTTCCTGCGCTACATGAAGCGCGACGGCGACGAGTACAGCGGCGGCGACATTCTCGATCCGGACAACGGAAAAGTGTACCGCTGCAAGGCCAGGCTCGAGGAAGGCGGCAAGAAACTGGTGGTGCGCGGGTATATCGGCATTTCGCTGCTCGGGCGGTCTCAGACCTGGACACGGGAACCGTAATCGCGAGCGGGCCGGTGAGGGGCAGGCGGGGCGACGCGGCCGGCAGTATCCAGATGTGCCTGACCGACTGCCCCTGCCCAACCCCCGGTTGGCGCATCCGCTCACGGGCAGGTGCATCTACTTGATGGCGAATCAGACTATTCGCGTCTACCCCCTCTATAATGGGTTGGGAGATGCTATGTCCGCTGACGAAAATAAGACCTGTGTTCTCCGTCATTTCGAGGAGCTGTGGAACAACGGCCAAGTCGACAGGGTCGAAGATTTCTTCGCTGAGGACTTCATGAACTTTGGCCAGCAGTATCAGGACGCTCGACCCATCGTGAAACACATCGTTCAGGTCTGGCGGACAGCGTTCCCGGACTTGCGCTTCACAGTGGATTTCATGGTGGCGGAAGGCGATCTGGTGATGTGCGAAGCGTCATGTCAGGGAACACATCTGGGAGAATTTCCACTGATTCCGCCTCTCCAGGGACCAACTCTGGCTCCCAACGGGAAGACATTCAAGGTGAAGCACATTCACCGCTTTCGGCTGAAGGAAGGGAAAATCATCGAGCACTTCGCCGTGCGCGATGACCTGGGGATGTTTCAGCAACTGGACCATCTGGTCGCCCTCAGCGGGTAGCCGTCGATTAGTTTCGGTCTCAGCCGTCTTATAGTCGGCCACGCGGAAGTAATCCACGTTGACGGATTGCCGCTCTCTTTGAAGAGGAAGATCGCGGATCGTAGATGGAAAGCCCGGTGCGCTCCACCTAACTGTATACTTGCATAGAGACACTCCATGAACGCGACCATAGTCGATCTTCGCTACAACATGAAGCACGTGCTGCGCGCCATCGACCGCGGGGAAACGGTCACGGTCCTCTATCGCGGAAAGGAAAGGGCCAAACTGACGCCGATCGCGCAGGCACCGCTCCGCGGCGGGCCCAAGACCAAGGATCAGCCACTGTTCGGCCTCTGGAAAGACCGCGAGGACATTGGCGATCCGGCTTCCTATCTTCGCCACTTGCGCCTTCCCCGCCAGGCCCCCGCTCAAACCAGCATGAGGAAGCAACCGCGTGTGCGAAGGTCGAAATGATCTTCGATACCGACGTTCTGATCTGGGCGTCCCGTGGCAGCCGGAGCGCAGCCCGCGTCATCGACGCCGCGCCGGATCGCGCCCTGTCCATCGTCTCCCTCATGGAGCTTCTTCAGGGCGCCCGATCGAAGGCGGAGGCGCGCCTGATCCGGCAGTCCCTCCGCCAGCTTCAATTCCGAATCCTTCCGCTTTCCGAAGCTATCGGTGCTGCAGCCGCCGGCCTGATCGAACAGCATGCTCTCGCCCATGGCATTCAACTCGCCGATGCTCTGATCGCAGCCACAGCTATGGAGTCCGGTCTTTCTCTTTGCACGGGAAACGTCAAGCACTTCCGTCCCATCCGCGGCCTGTCCCGTGTAGCTTTTCGTCCCGGACCTAAGGAAGTCGATCCTGGGTAGCGGCACCGCGCCCCCGGTGCTTATGGCCGTTCTTGCCCCAGCGCCGCCACCCGCTCCTCCAACGCCCGCCGGAACCCCTCGTCGGTGATGGAGTCGAGGTTGATGCGCACGTTGGCCAACGCGCCCGCCATGGCTGCGCGGACCAGGGCGCGTGCGGTCTCTAGATCGGATGAGAATCGCGCGGGCGCTTCGCGCTGGAGCGCCGCCAGCCGCCGGTCGAGCGCGAACGCGCGCTCCGCAACCACCATCGGAACTGTGGCAGCCTGGTGCAGCGCCTCTTCCACGTGCGGGGCGCGCTCGGCCTTCGGAAGGCGGTAGGCAGCCATGACGAGATTGAACGCTTGCGTGTCGCGATCCACCGCCTCGGACAGGAACTTGCGGTCGGCTTCAAACTCGTGGCCGTCCTTCTTGGCGAGCGCGGCCACCATGGCTCCCAGGGCCGCGGCCATGGCGCCCGCGGCGGCCGATGCGCTGCCTCCTCCGGGCGTGGCCGAAGGCGCCGCGAGCGCGTCTAGGAATTCGTCCAGTCCGCTGGGAGCCGCTTCGGCCAGCCGGTTCTCGAGCACCACCTCGGGGCGGAAGTTCTCCACGCGCAGAAAGTGCTCGGCCGCCATTTCGAGCGCCTTCTTCGGGATCAACCCCACGATTTCGCTGCCCACAATCGCCACACCCGAGCGCTCCGCCTCGGCCCGAACCGTCTCGAAGACGCGATGAATCGGGGTCTGCTCGAAATCCGTCAGGTTCATCGAAACCTGCGCCAGGTTGCGCGACGTGAGCGGAACGCCCATCGCTTTCACGTAGCGGAATCCGCCCGACGAGTACCGGATGGCGCGCGCGATGCGCTTGGCCACGCCCACATCCGGTGTGTTGAGGTTGATGTTGTACGCGATGAGATACTTCCTCGCGCCCACGACGGTCGCTCCGGCGGTGGGATGAAGTCGCGGCTCTCCGACATCGGGAGCGCGCTCGGGATTGGTGGCCACCTCGTCCCGCAGCCCCTCGAACTGGCCGCGACGGATGTTCTCCAGGTTGACCCGGTCCGGCCTGCGCGCCGCCGCCTCGTAGAAGTAGACCGGGATCTGGTAGCGCCGCCAGATCTCCTCGCCCACACGCGTGGCGATGCGAACGCACTCCTCTATGGTCACCCCCTCGATGGGGATGAACGGCACCACGTCGACCGCGCCGATGCGCGGGTGCACGCCGGAATGTTGATTGAGGTCGATCAACTCGACGGCCTTGCCGACGGCGCGCAGCGCCGCTTCGCTCACCGCTTCGGGCGGACCGGCAAAGGTCAGCACGGAACGGTTATGGTCGGCGTCCATCTCGCGGTCGAGGAAGACCACCCCCGCCACGGAACGCACGGCCTCGATCAGGGCGTCCACCTTGGCGGCGTCACGTCCTTCGGAAAAATTGGGCACGCACTCGATCAGTCTTCTGGCCATTCCACGGCTCCTTCCCGGTAGAGCACCCGTCCGCGCTTGATTGTCATCGCGACGAGGTTCACTCCGAAATGATACGGGATTTCGCGGTAGTCGGGGACGTTGAAGAGGACCAGGTCCGCGTTCTTCCCCGCCTCCAGGCTGCCACAGTGGGCGGCCGAACGTATGGCGTGAGCGCCGTTGATGGTGGCGGCGGCCAGGGCTTCGGCGGGCGTCATGCGCATCTGGGAGCAGGCCAACGAGAGGATCATCTGCATGCTGTAGGTCGGGCTGGTGCCGGGATTGAAGTCGGTGGCGAGCGCCACGGCCACGCCGGCGTCGATCATCTGGCGCGCCGGGGCATAGTGCTGCAGTCCCAGGTGGAAGACCGCGCCGGGGAGCAAGGTGGCGATCGTGCCGGAGGCTACCAGCGCGCGGATGTCGTCGTCGGTTATATAGTCCAGGTGATCGGCGCTGGCTGCCCCGAGTTCGGCGGCCAGAGCCACCGCGCCGCTCGGCGAGAACTGGCCGGCGTGGATCTTCAGCTCGAAGCCCAGAGCGCGGGCCGCTTCCAGGTAACGCCGCGCCTGCGCCACCGTGAACGCGCCCGCGTCGCAGTACACGTCGGCGAAGCGGGCCAGGTCGCGGCGGCGCAGCTTCGGCATGAGGTAGGAACACACCCAGTTGATGTAGCCGTCCTCGCTGCCGCGCCACTCGGGCGGGACCACGTGCGCGCCGAGGTAGGTCGGCGCCAGGTCCAGCGGTTTGCCGTTCAGCGCGCGGATGGCGCGTAGCGTCTTGCGTTCGCCGGCTTCATCCAGGCCATAGCCGGATTTCGCTTCCAGCGTAGTGGTGCCGTGGCGGACAAAACCGGCCAGGGAGCGGCGCGCCTGCATGACCAGCTTGCGGATCGGCGTCTCGCGCACGGCACGGACGCTGCTCAGAATCCCGCCTCCCGCCGCCGCGATCTCCGCGTAGCTCGCGCCCGACAGGCGCATGTCGTAGTCGGCCAGCCGCGACGGCCCGCACACCAGGTGCGTGTGGCTGTCCACGAAGCCGGGCGCCACCACTTTCCCGGTGGCGTCGATCTCGATCGCGTGGCGGGCGGAACTGAGGTTCTCGACACGGCGGCTGGGGCCGAGCGTCGCGATGATGCCGTCCTCGATGAGGACCGCTCCGTCCTGGATGATCCCGAGCTCGCGCAGGGCCGCGCCGCGCCGGGGGCCCGCAGAGCCACGCAACGTAACCAGTTGCCTGGCTCCTCGCACGAGGACAGGAGTATCCTTTCCCATTAAGAATAATTAGAGGCCGCTGAACTGCTATTGTTGCATCGGGATGCGCAAGCCTGCCCGCTTTGCGAACCCGATTGCGTCCTGGTACCCGGCGTCGGCATGGCGTAGTACCCCTAGTCCCGGGTCGCACGTCATGACACGTTCGAGGCAGCGCGCGGCGAGCGGCGTGCCATCGGCGACGGTCACCTGGCCGGCGTGCAGGGAGTAGCCAATACCCACGCCTCCGCCGTTATGGAACGAGACCCAGCTCGCGCCGGCCGCGGTGTTGAGAAGGGCATTCAGAATCGGCCAGTCCGCGATGGCGTCGCTTCCATCGCGCATTGCCTCGGTCTCGCGGTAGGGCGAGGCCACCGAGCCGCAGTCCAGGTGATCGCGGCCGATAACGATGGGGGCCTTCAATTCCCCGCTCGCCACCATGCGGTTCAGCTCCAGCGCGAACTGGGCGCGCTCGCCATAGCCCAGCCAGCAGATGCGCGCCGGCAGGCCCTGGAAGTGCACGCGCTTGCGGGCCAGCGCGATCCAGCGCGTCAGAGTCTCGCTCGAGGGGAACAGGCGGCACACCGCCGCGTCGGTCGCCGCGATGTCGGCCGGATCGCCCGAGAGAGCCACCCAGCGGAACGGGCCGCGGCCCTCGGCGAACATGGGCCGTATGTATTCGGGCACGAAGCCGGGAATGTTGAAAGCGTCGGCCACGCCGCGGTCGGCCGCCATGCGCCGGATATTGTTGCCGTAGTCGAAGGCGATGGCGCCCAGCCGCTGCAGGTCGAGCATGGCGCGGACATGCACCGCGATCGAGTCCATGGCGCGCTCAACGTACTGTTTCGGATCGCGCGCCCGCAGCTCGGCGGCGGCATCCACGGCGTACCCCGCCGGGATGTACCCGTTGAGCGGATCGTGCGCGCTGGTCTGGTCCGTCAGCAGATCAGGCACGATGCCGCAGCGCACCATCTCCGGCAGCACCTCCGCGCAGTTGCCGGCGAGGCCAACCGAGACCGCCTGCTTCTGGTGCACCGCGTTGCGGAGGATGCGGACGGCCTCATCGAGGCTGTTCACCATGATGTCGCAGTAGCCGGTTTTGAGGCGGCGCTTGATGCGTTCGGGATCGGCCTCGACGCACAGGAACGCCGCACCGTTCAGCGTCGCCGCGAGCGGCTGCGCGCCGCCCATGCCCCCCATTCCGCCCGTGACCACCAGCTTGCCCGCGAGCGTGCCGCCGAAGTGTTTGCGCGCCGCCGCGGCGAAGGTCTCGTAGGTGCCTTGCAGGATGCCCTGGGTGCCGATGTAGATCCAGCTCCCGGCCGTCATCTGGCCGTACATGATGAGGCCGAGCTTCTCCAGGTCGCGGAAGTGGTCCCAGTCGGACCAGTGGCCCACCAGGTTCGCGTTGGCGATCAGCACGCGCGGCGCTTCCTCGTGGGTGCGAAAAACGCCCACCGGCTTGCCGGATTGCACCAGCAACGTCTCGTCGTTCTCCAGGCTCTTGAGCTCGCGCACAATGGCGTGGAAGGACGGCCAGTCGCGCGCGGCTTTCCCGGCGCCGCCGTAGACGACTAGATCCTGCGGCCGCTCGGCGACCTCGGGATCGAGATTGTTCATGAGCATGCGCAGGGCCGCTTCCTGCCGCCAGCCCTTGCATTCGAGCACACTGCCCCGCGAAGCCCGGATGACCTCTTGCATGCCTTACACTCTAGCACCGGGGCGGCGAGTTGCCGGTGCGGGTGGCATGATAGGGGAGGGCGGCAAAGACTATGAAACTCTACACCTATCTCATCCTCTCTTATCCAACTCGGCTTTACTGGACCCGCCGCAATCCCACCGGGCGGAGCCATCGAACAGCGAGTGGTCTGGCTGCTCAACGGACCGACCAACGGCAGCTACTCGGCATTTGCACCGCTGCCGAATAGGTAGGAGCGACTCGTGCGACGCGTTCGGCTTGTTGCGGCTACGCGGCTCGGTCTCGTTGCCGGGGGCCTGTGGGCACTGTGGATCGGGCCCGCTTCTTTGCTGGCCGGACCCAGCCTGAGGATCACGTCACCGTCGAGCGGGACCGTCTTCGCGCCAGGTGAGACCGTGGATATCACCGTAGAAGCCACGCCCCTGGCCTTTCGCGCCGTCGGCGTCATAGGCACGCTACCGCTCGGCTTTAGCCAGATCTCGAGGGCGGCTCCGTACCGGTTCCAGATCCAGATACCCACCGACACCACTCCGGGGGTGCAGAGGCTGATTGCGGCGGGGTATCCTCCAGACGGCCCCGCTGTCCATTCTGAACCGGTCAGGATCGCCGTGGAGCGG
>DATNLV010000289.1:0-4677 GCA_035602665.1 Bryobacteraceae bacterium
GATGACGCCCTGGTGGCCGTTGTATTCGGTGTCGGCCAGCGCGTGGTGGCGCGAATCGACGCCCCACCAGCGCACATATTCGGGATTGGCCGGGTTGTAGCCGTGCAGCTTTACCACCAGCGGCCATTTCTTCGCCGGATCGTAACCGCCCGGCAGATACGCCAGCGCGAACTGAGCCGAACCGTCCACTTCGTCGCGATACGCCAGCCGCGCGAAGCCGTACGGCCTCACGATCGCCGGAACGCCCTTGGCCTCCAACTGCATCTCATCGAACTCCATCAGAGGCGAATGGATCACCCACCACGGATTGCCGGTGACCTTATCGAGGTCCTTGGTGTCCAGCCTGTCGAGCACCATATCAGCGAGCATCTTGATGGTGAAGCCCGCCGTGGTTTGATCATCGGCCTGCGCCGCCGCCACCAGCAATCGCCGCGCATGCGCCACCGCGTCGCCCTTGTACCAGGCCCGGTGCGTGGCATACATCAAGCCGTTCGGTCGCCGCGTCGTGCAGCGGACTTCGTACGGTCCATCGGGCCACGCCGCGGCGTCGAAGCTCAGCCGCTCGCCGCGCAGCGCGGTCCTCTCCGCGGCGGTTCGGCCACCGGCCCCAACCACCGTGACCGCCACTCTGTCCAGCGCCGCGCGCTCGCCGTTGACGTCGGTAATGACGATCAGCGCGTCCGCCTTCGATTCCCGCAGCGACGGTCCAATCTCCTGGATCCGCGCCGGAACGGTGCCCGGCTCGAGCATCCGTGCCGAGATGGTCTGCGGCCCGATACGCTGCTCGGATTTCACCAGCAGCGTGTTCTCGCCGGCTTTCATCTCGACAACGACCCTGTCCTCATCGAACGTCTGCGGCCGCGGAGTTCGCTTGTCGAGCACCAGCGCCCCGTTCAGCCAGACGCGTATGCTCTCGTCGCTGCCCAGGCTCAACACCGCCTTCCCGGCTTCCCCGCGCTTCACCGTGGCGAACGCGTATGCGACCACGTCGCGCTTCACGCCCGGTCCGTTCGAAAGATCCACCTCATCGCCCCAGGCCGTCACCGACCGCCATTCCCGGCTCTTGCCATCCGGAAGCTTCACGGCCATCTTCTCCGCCGGATGCACGCCCGTCTCGCCGCCTTGGGCGGCCAGCCAGTCCTTGTCGAAACCATCCGCCAGCGGCAGATCGCTCACCACCAGCCAGTGGCGTAGGAACCGCCCATCGCCGCGAGTCCACGGCGATCGCATCTCTTCTTTCAGCTTTGTATCCGCCGCCAGCGAAACGGAGGCCGCTGCCAGGGCCAGTGTCACGAGGAGTACACGAGTTCTCATAGGTGTCGGTCCTTCAGTCCCAGACGAGTTTAACGCGGCGCGAGTTCCAACTGCTTCTCACTCGTCCCGCAGCGCCCGCATCGGATCCACCCGCGACGCCCGCCGCGCCGGGGCCCAGGCCGCCAGCGCCGTCACTGCCAGCAGCACCGTCGGGATGGCTACGAAGATCGCCGGGTTCACGCGATCGAACGAGAAGAACCACGTGGCGGAAGTCATCGCCCGGCAAGCGAACAGGCTCACAACCAACCCCGCCGCGACCCCGGCCGCCCCCAGCGTCAGCCCCTGCCGCAGCACCATCCGGATCACGTTCCCCGGATCCGCGCCCACGGCAATGCGGATGCCGATCTCGCGCGTCCGTCGGCTCACCGAGTAAGCCACCAGCCCGTACAGCCCCACCACGGCCAGCAGCAATCCCATCAGCCCCAGGCCCGCCACGATCTCGATCGTCATGTTGGGCAGCGTCACCGCGCGCTGCGTGTAGAACTCCTGCATGGTGCGAACGTAGAACACCGGCATGTTCGCGTCGAGCCCTTGCACAACCTCCCGCAGCACGGGCGCAAGGGTTGCCGCATCCGGAGCGTCCGATTCCGCCACCAGCGTCATCGCGGGAACGGCGTGCTGCCGGAAGGGCAGGTACACCACGTCCGCCGGCGGTTCGGAGATGAAGAAGGTCTTCGCCGCTCTGGCAATGCCGACAATCTCCACCAGCGGTCCAGTCGCGCCGCTCAAGTGGAATCGTTTGCCCAGCGCGTCTCCCTTGGGCCAGAAGTGATTTGCCAGGTGGTCGTTCACCACCGCCACCAGCGGCGCGCCTTCCCCATCCGATTCCAGAAGCGCGCGCCCGTGCAACAAGCGAACGCCCAGAGTGCTGAAGTAGCCTTCGCTGACGGTGTAGTCGTAGGCCGAGAGCGCCTGCTCCCCGGGCTGTGGCCGATAGCCTTCCGGAACCACCCCGATGTTGTCCCAGCTCCACAGCGGCAGGCTGGATGCCAGGGCGGCCGATCGCACGCCCGCGGTTGCGCGCGTCCGTTCCAGCAATCGCTTGTAGAACAGTTGCGACTGCCCTTCCGAATAGCGGGTCAGTTGCGTGTCGAAGCTGGTGATGAACAGACGGTCCGGCCGGAAGCCCACTCCCTGCGCCAGTTCGTGTCGAAAGCCCTCCACCAGAACTGCCGACAGCACCAGCAGAACCAGCGAGAGAGCCACCTGCCCCGCCACGATGGTGTTGCGGCCCCACAACCGCCGCTTGCCGCCGCTATCGGCATCGGTGGCCTTCAGCGCCGGAACCAGGTCCGGCCGCGTGACGCGAAGCGCGGGCGCAAGCCCGAACAGCAGCGTGCTGACAACCGACACCAGCAGCGTGAATAGCAGCACCCGGCCATCCACCGTAGTGGTGATGGACCATCCTAGATCGGTTGGAAACGGAATGTGGGCGAAGAACTCCGCGCCCGCTTCGGCAACCGCGACGCCGGCCAGCCCTCCGGCCACCGCCACCACCAGGTTCTCCAGCAGAAGCTGCCGCACCAGCGCGCCGCGGCTCGCGCCGATCGCCAGGCGCACGGCAATCTCCCGCGATCGGGCCCGGGCCCGGCTCAATAGCAGACCCGCCACATTCGCGCAGGCCACTGCCAGAACCGCCAGCGCCAGGATGGCCAGCATGATCACCATGGCCGCGGTCGGCGGCGATTGCTGGATGCGAAGCTGGAATTCGGTTTGCACCTGGATCCGCCGCGCGCCCTCGTCCTGCGGATGCAGTTGCTCGATCCCCGCCGCGATCGTCCCGATATCGGCTCGCGCCTGCTCCACGCTGACGCCCGGTCGCAGCCGTCCCCTGACGGAGACCCACGCCACCTCACGCCGGTTCAGATCGCTCTGCCCCAGCCGCGGCGCCATGGCCAGCGGAACGTACACCGCCGGCCGCCCTTCCATGCCCGTAAAACTCGCGGGCGCGACGCCGATGACCGTGAACTCCGTCCCGTTCAGCCGGATTCGGGAGCCCAGAACCGATGGGTTCGCGCCAAACTGGCTGACCCAGAAATCGTGACTGAGCACCACCACCGCGTCGCGGCCCTCCACCTGGTCCTCGTCCGCGCGGAATCCACGCCCGAGCACCGGCTCCACTCCCAGCACGCGGAAAAAGTTGCCGGAAACGAACTGCCCCAGCTTCACGCGCGGCAGCGTGCCCGCGCGCGGACTGAAACCGAGAGTCGCGCCCGAAGCCGCCACGACGCCCTCGAAGCTGCGATTGCGGTCGCGGAAGTCGGCGTAGTCCGGATAGGAAAGCGCCGTGTTGACGCCCACCGGCGAAGAGGTTTCGCTCTTGGCGCTGATGGCCACCACGCGGTCCGGCTCCCCTACCGGCAGCGGACGCAGCAGCAGCGCGTCGGCAAAGCTGAACATGGCCGATGTCGCGCCGATCCCCAGCGCCAACGAGCAAATCGCTGCGAAGGTGAAACCGGGATCCTTCCGCAACACCCGGAACGCGTGCTTCAGAGATGTGATCATTATTCGTCCCTGAGCGACCGGATCGGATCCACCCGCGCAGCCCGCAGCGCCGGAGCCAGCGCCGCCAGCACTGTGATCGTGAGAAGCGTCAGCGCGACGGCCGCGAATTGCAGGGTGCCCAGCCCGCTGAACGTGCTGTCCCTGCCGCCTCCCCAGGCTCCCGCCGCAACCGCGCGGCATGTGAAGACAGCCACCACCAGGCCAACCGCGACCCCGGCCGCGCCGAGTTCGAGGCCCTGCCTCAGCACCATCCACACCACCTTCCGCGGGTCCGCGCCGATCGCGATCCGAATCCCGATCTCGCGCGTGCGCCGGCTCACCGAATAGGCCACCAGCCCGTACAGCCCCACCACCGCCAGCACCATCCCCGTCACGCCCATCGCCGCCACCACCTGCGCGATGATCGCCGGAGTCTTCACCCCGCGCTGCGTGTAGAAATCCTGCATGGTTCTCACATCGTACACCGGCATGTCGGCGTCGAGCCCGCGCACCACCTCCCGCACCACCGGAGCGATGGTCCCCGCGTCCAACGCCACCGATTCGGAGAGCAGCGTCATTGTGGAACGCGGGTGCTGCCGCATGGGCACGTAGACCACATTCTGCGGAGGCTCGGCAATCCACAGGTACTTCGACCTCTTCGCCACGCCCACAATCTGAACCAGCGGCCCGCTCGCGTCGCCTATGTGGAACCGCTGGCCCAGCACGTCCTGATGCGGCCAGTAATGCTCCGCCGCGTACTCATTCACCACCGCGACCAGTGGCGCGTTGTCGCCGTCCGATTCCAAAAAGCCGCGCCCCCGCAGGATGGGGACATTCAGGGTTTCGAAGTAGCCCTCGCTGACGCAATTGCGAAAAACG
>DATNLV010000104.1:0-2232 GCA_035602665.1 Bryobacteraceae bacterium
CTTCGACTTTCTCTACGATCCGCGCGCGCCCGAGCAAATCCACATCGGCCAGGTCGTGGTGCGCTACAATCGCGCCTATTTCGATCTTTGGAGCCGCTTTCAAGCGCGTTCGTTCCGCAACGGCACCCGCGTCACGCCCGCCAGCGACGTCATGGTCAGCAAGTACAAAATCGATGCGACCGTCTCCCCGGACCTGACGCTCGATGCAACCACGCTCGCCACCGTGGTCCCCGGCCCCGCCGGCCGCGATGCGATGGAGTTCGACATCTCTCCCCAGATGCGGGTTCTCGAGGCGCGCGTCGGCGGCCAGCCGGCCGAGGTCTTTCAGCCCGATTCCCTCCGCTCGTCCCTGATCCGCGGCGACGTGAACCAGTCGTTCCTGGTGATTCCCGCCACTCCGCTCGAAGCCGGCCGCGAGGTTGAAGTCGAGTTCAAGCACTCCGGCATGGTGGTCTCCGACGCCGGCAACGGAGTGTATTTCGTCGGCGCCCGCGGCTCCTGGTATCCCAACCGTTTTCCCGAGTTCGCCCGCTACGACCTGAACTTCAAATACCCGCTCGATCTGGACCTTGTGGCGGCCGGCCGTCCCATCCAGCAGACCGTCGAAGGAGACTGGCAGATCTCCCGCCATCGGATCGATACCCCGGTGCGCATGGCCGGCTTCAACCTGGGCCGTTACGAGCACCACAGCGTCACGCGCGGAGGCTATACCGTCGACGTCTACGCCAACCGAGGTGTAGAGTCCGAGCTGCAACAGGCTCAAAAACGCCAGATCTTCGTGCCGCCGCCGCGCCTGGGCCCGCCCGGCGACCGCCGCTGGACCGTGGACCTGCCGCCCTTCCCCTCCGACGATCCCCACAAGGCGAAGCCGGCCGAGCACCTGGAACAACTGGCTAACGATATCGCCGGCACCATCGAATTCATGGCCTCGCACTTCGGCCCCCCGGTCCTCAAAACGCTGACCGTCTCGCCCATTCCGGGCACCTTCGGCCAGGGATTCCCCGGGCTGCTCTATCTCTCCACCCTGGCCTACCTCGATCCGAAGTTCCGGCCCGCCAGCGCGCAGACCGAAATGGACCAGCTGTTCTACTCCGACATCCTCTCAGCGCATGAAACCGCCCACCAGTGGTGGGGCAACGTGGTGGCCGCCCACGGCGACGGCGACGCGTGGCTCATGGAAGCGCTGGCCAACTACACCGCGCTGCTCTACCTGGAACGGCGCAAGGACAGCCACGCCGTCGACCAGGTGCTCGAGGAATACCGCACGCACCTGCTGGCGAAGGGCGAAGGCGGCCAGACCATGGAATCGGCCGGCCCCATCATCTGGGGTGGGCGCCTGGTCTCCTCACGCCAGCCCAACGCATGGCGCGTGATCACCTACGAGAAGGGCTCCTGGATCATGCACATGCTCCGCCGCCGCCTGGGCGACGAGGAGTTCCTCGCCATGCTCGGCAATCTCAGAAGCCGCTACGAGTTCCGCACTGTGACCACGGAGGAGTTTCGCGAGATGGCCGCCGCCTCCCTGCCGCCGAAATCGCTCGATCCGAACCTCGAGAATTTCTTCGATCAGTGGGTCTACTCCACCGGCATTCCGTCCCTCAAGATGACCCACTCCGTGCAGGGCAAGGCGCCGCAGCTCCGTGTCACCGGAACCATCATCCAGACCGACGCGCCGGAGGATTTCAGCATGCTGGTCCCCGTCGAGATCCAGTTCTCCAAGGGGAAACCCCTGGTGCACTGGGTAAGGACCACCAACGGTTCGGCGACCTTCTCCGTGCCTGTCCGCCAGGCGCCCTCGAAAGTCATCTTGGACCCGGACAACAGCGTTCTGCGAAAGTAGTGTAGTGCGTCGTAGATTCCGTCGCGCATCGGAATTGGCCGCAAACCCGGGACTGGCTCGAATTTCGCCGCACTTGCGAAATTCGTGCCTGTCCCACCATCGGTCTCCTGTCGGTCATGCTGCTCGATATTTGCGACGCGGCCATCAATCTTGCTCCGGGTGGCCTGGCCAATTCGGTGATCGTTATGTCTAGTGCACTGCGGATCGTCGTGCTAGTGGGCTTGCCGGGATCCGGCAAGTCAACTTATGTCGAGAGGATGGGCGCGCCGGTTCTATCATCGGACGCGATCCGCGGTCTGCTGGCCGACGATCCTACCGACCAGACCATTCACGCCCGCGTCTTCGCCACCCTGCGCCACATGCTGCGCCAGCGCCTCGCGCTCGGCCGCCCC
>DATNLV010000115.1:0-4055 GCA_035602665.1 Bryobacteraceae bacterium
GGGCAGCGGCTTGGCCGCCATATCGCCGAAATACTCTTCCACCAGCTTCTTCGCCTCGGCAACCTGTAAGTCTCCGGAGAGCACCAGCACCGCGTTATTCGGCACGTAGTGGCTGTGAAAGAAGCGGGCGACGTCTTCCACAGTGGAGGCGTTCAGGTCTTCGAACGACCCGATCAGCGAGTGCGAGTTCTGCCAGTTGCGGTACGAAAGCTCGGGCCAGCGATCCACAATCGCAGTGGCGTAAGGCTGGTTGTCGAAGGACAGCCGCCGCTCCTGCTTCACCGCTTCTTTCTGGTTGTCGAGGTTGTCTTTGTTGATCGCCAGCCCCCGCATGCGGTCCGATTCCAGCCACAGCCCCACCGCCAGCTTGTTCGACGGCAGAACCTCGAAGTAGTCGGTGTAGTCCGGGTGCGTGGAACCGTTCAGTGATCCGCCATTCGATTCCACCAGCTTGAAGTGCGTTCCCTTGGGGGCGTTCTCCGACCCCTGAAACATCATGTGCTCGAACAGGTGCGCGAAGCCCGTGCGGCCTTTCTCCTCGACGCGCGCGCCCACGCCGTACACGATGTAGACCGTCACCACGGGCACGGAACTGTCCGGCGACAGGATCACGCGCAGCCCGTTTTTCAGCTTGTATTTCTCGATCGGGATGCGGAACTCGGACGCACCCGCGACAACGGCGGCCACACACAAGGCCGCCAGGTAGAAGAATAGAATTCTCATAGCGAATGAAGAAGATGCTCGAACTCCTTCAATCGTAGCGTATTGATTACATCGGACGCTTCGAGCCAGCCTCGCCGCGCCATCGTGACACCGTAGCGCATGTTGAGCAGATGCTTCGGGTGATGGGCATCGGTCGAGATGACGAATCGCACGCCGCGCGCCTTGGCCTGCCGCAGCAGCGTGTCGTGCAGATCCAGCCGCTCGGGGCTGGCGTTGATCTCCATCGCGACACCGCGCCGCGCGGCCTCGGTCGCCACGCGGTCGAAGTCGAAGGGGAACGCGTCGCGCACCAACAGCAGCCGTCCGGTGGGGTGTCCGAGCGCGCGTATGTGCGGACACTCGAGCGCTCGCAACAGGCGGTCGGTCATCTCGGCCGACTCCTGGTTCATGTAGCTGTGTACGCTCCCGATGACGAAATCGAGCTCGGCCAACGCATCGTCCGTCAGGTCCATCGTGCCGTCCTTGCGGATGTCGCATTCGATGCCGGAGAACACGCGTATCCCCAGCCCGCTCTGGTCCATCTCGCGCACGCGGCGTGCGAACGCCACCACCCGCGCCTCGTCCAAACCGTTGGCCATGGCCAGCGCCTGCGAATGGTCGGTGACGGCGATGTATTCGTAGCCGAGCTCGCGCGCCGCCCCAGCCATCTCTTCGAGCGTGGCGCGGCCGTCGGTCTCCGTGGTGTGCATGTGCAGGTCGCCGCGAATATCGGACCGCTCCAGCAGGCGCGGCAGCCGGCCCTCCGCCGCCGCATCGATCTCCCCCTGGTTCTCGCGCATTTCGGGAGGAATCCACGCCAGCCCCAGCTTCCCGTAGACTTCCTCCTCGGTCTCCCCCGCCACCCTGGCCTCGCCTTCGAGTTGGAAGAGGCCGTATTCGCTGAGCGTGTATCCCATCTTGAGGCAGCGCCCGCGGAGCGTGATGTTGTGCTCCTTGCTGCCTGTGAAGTACAGCATCGCCGCGCCGAAGCTCTCGGTCGGCAGCGCGCGCACGTCCACCTGGATCGATTGCAGACCCACCTTGGCGCTGGCCTTGTTAGCGCCCTTTCCGAGCACCTCGCCGACCCGCGGATGCGCCACAAACCGGTCCAGCGCGGCCTCGGGTGCCGGGCCAGTGACCAGCAGGTCGAGGTCGCCCACCGTCTCCTTCCCACGCCGCAGGCTGCCGGCGGGCGTCACCTTGTCCACACCCGGCGTCGCGGCGAGGTAGGCGACCAGCTCGCCGGCAAGCTCGTCCGCGAAACTGAGCAGGAAGCGCCCGCTACGCCGTCGATACTGGGCGATGGACCGCAGGACTTTCTCCTCCAGCTTGGCCCCCAGGCGCGGCAGCAGCCGCAGCTTCTGCTCCTGGCAGATGCGCTCCAGATCGTCGATGGTGCTGACGCGGTAGTGCTCCCAGAGAAGCGCGATGGTCTTCGGCCCCAGTCCCTGGATCTTCAGAAGCTCGAGCGCTGTCGGCGGGTACTTCGTGAGCAGCAGGTCGCGCCGCTCGAACGATCCGCGCGCAAGGATCTCGGTGATGGCGCCGGCCAGGCCTTTGCCGATGCCGGGGATGCCCGTGAGCCCGTCCCTCTTGGCTTTGTCCTCGATGCGTTCCGTATAGCTCTCGATCACCGACGCGCCGTTGCGGTAACTGCGTATACGGAAGGGGTCCTCCGCTGCGATCTCCATGAGATCCGCGGTCTCTGCGAACAATCGCGCGATCTCCCGATTCTCCATGCTCCGATTCTCGCACTCTGCCCGCCAGGGAACGGGCCATCCACCATCCACCATCGACGTTTTTTTACAAACTTTGGTGTCCGCTTCTCCAAAATCGTGCTACCGTAGTGTGGCCCAAATGGAGGGGAAGATGCCCGGCACGGTGAAAGAGGCGCTCGCGCCCGCGAAGATGGAGCTATACCAGCGGCAGATCCTGAGCAAGATACACGACGTTCGCCAGGGGCTATCCGCCCGGCGCGCGGCCGAATTCGTTCAGCGGCCCGAAGAGCCGCTCGACTTCGGCGACTGGTGTCAGAAGAGCCACGACGAATGGCTTTTCGTGAACCAGAATCGGCTCGAGACCGCCCAACTCCGCGAGCTGGAAGCGGCCCTGCGACGCCTCGACCGCGGCACCTTCGGCATCTGCGCCGGCTGTGGCGAGCCCATCTCGGAAAAGCGTCTCGAAGCCGTCCCCTGGGCCAAGTTCTGCATCCCCTGCTACGAGCGCGCCCTGCTGGAACAAGAAGAGTAAACCAGTTCGCGGGCCGTCAGGCGGCCGTCGCACGGCTGGATGTGTCGGCGATTCCGAAGCGGCGGCGATACTCTCCCGGCGAGAGCCCCAGGATGCGGCGGAAGACCTTCCGGAACGCTCCCTGGTCCTCGTAGCCCACCGCCCAGGCGATCTCGTTGATCGTCAGCGCCGAGAACTCCAGCGCCTCGCGCGCCTTGTCAACGCGCAGGTGCTGCAGGTATTCGATCGGCTTCAGCCCGGTCGCCTGCCGGAACCGGCGGAGAAACGTCCGCTCGCCCAGCTTCGCGCAGGCCGCCATTCCCGCCACCGTCAGGCTCCCCCCATAGTGGAGCTGAAGCCAGTGTTGGATCTGGAGAATGGCGCCATCTCCATGATGCAATCGGGGAGCGAAGCTGGAATAGAAACGCTGCTCGCGACCCGCCGCATCGACCACAAAAAATCGCGCCGTAGCCAGCATGACGCTTGGCCCCAGCCACCGGTAAATCAACCGGAGCCCCAGATCGACCCACGCCATCACCCCGCCGGCGGTAACAATGTCCCCGTCATCGAGGATCAGCTTGTCGCGGTCGACGCGAACCTCCGGGAATCGCTCCGCCAACCGGTCCGCGTGAATCCAGTGAGTGGTGGCGGTTCGCCCGTTGAGCAGCCCCGCGCCGGCAAGAAGAAAGGCGCCGGAGCAGATCGAGCAGAGCACCGTGCCCCGAGCGTGTTGGGCCGTAATCCAGCGCACATGCGATGCGAACGCGTCGCCGCATGGTTCGGAATCGAGACTGGGCGGCAGGATCACGGCGGCCAGCGGCGCATGCCCAATGTGGTGCGTGTCGAAAACGCGCTCGAGTTGTCCGCTCTGGCCGCTCGATTGCCAGTGACTGATCCGCAGCGCTCGCGAGGCCGGCCCGCCGCGCTCCACGCTCAAACGATTGGCCACCGTGAAGAGGTCTGTAAGGCCGTCGATTGCGGCCGTCTGCGCGCCGGGATAAATCAGCAGCCCGATCTCGGCGAGGCCGTCCCTGTCAGTTCTGCCCCGAACTTCGTCAGTTGCGCCCATTTCCCCGCCGCTCCGTTTGGGCTTGAATCGAAGAAGGATGCTACAGGTGCGGAGC
>DATNLV010000123.1:0-4588 GCA_035602665.1 Bryobacteraceae bacterium
GGCGCCCGCCAGCAGCAACACGAGGCTGGCCGGCTCCGGAACCGAAGTCCCGCCCGCAGCATAGGTGACTACATCGATCCCTGCCAGGTCGCTCGTGGTGACGGAGGAAAAGGTAGTCTGGCCACTGTTCTCCGCCACGTAAAAGGAGACCAGGTATTCATCCCCTGGGGTCGTGGCGAGGGTCTGGCTGATAGCATCGTAGCCAAACGAGATGCCGTCAGCCCAGCAATCGCCCGCGGAATCGGGGCCTCCGCAGCCGCCAACCGCTACTCCGGGGGAACCGGAGCCCGACAGGTTCGCAGCGGTCCAGCCAGTCGAGCCGCTGTGGAAGTCGCCGTTTGTCAGCAGGTTGGCGCTGGCAGTGGTTGCGTCCACGAGCGACGCGTCCTCAAAGGAGAGAGCGCCCAGATCGTCACGGAACGCGAACGTGATCGCGGTGTTGCTGAGAGTCGCCTTAAAGAGCACATCGTATTGCTGGAAGCCGGCGGGGATTGGCAGACCGTTCAAATCCAGGATGGCACCGGGAGGAGGCGGGTTGTTCTGCGCCAACGCCGAGGCAACGGCAACCAAAGCCAGAACGACCATCAACACTAAACTTCGCTTCATGTTCGAGGTTCCTCTCATTACGCCAATGATTTTGGAAAGTGCGGCCTGCGAACGGTGGCACCACTCGCAGTTGCTACGAAGCCGGAGTTCTCTCCCGGCCGTTTGGGCGCGCTTCGCCGCTGTTGAAATTGTACGCCCGGAAACGGCTCGCACAGCACTCTTTTTCGGATCGAAAAAGTGGGTACCGGGATCACACTACTCCGCACCCGCAGGTGCGGTGGCGAGGGCCTACGTTGGCGCCTCAGTCGAGTGCGATGCCGGCATAACCACCAGGGGACGGCGCTGGCCGACCTTGGGAGCGCCCGGCACTCTCGACCTCAGCAGGCCGATCTGGCCGTCGTGGTGCGATTCGTGTTCGCAGACGTGGAACCACTTGCACAGATTGTTGGTAGGGCCCCAGGGCCAGGTCTTGTCCACCAGGACCAGCCAGCGGTCGTCACGTTTGCGGAGCTCGGCGAGCGTTCTCTCGCGAAGATCGCGCAAGGTCTTCAAATAATAGTCGAGCGTGTGACCCTTGACGGTCTTGCGCGCGGGCTCGCCCAACTCCATGGCCACGGCCCAGTCCTTGAAGGCCGCGCCCGTCTCAAGCTGCTGCAATCCCACGCCGTCGAAGGTATTCAGTTGATACAGCTTCTCGGCGGCCGCCAGATGGAGCAGAAGGGCGCCGATGCGGTTGGCCTTGCTGTCGAGGAGAAAATCGACCTGGTCCAGCGTCAGGCCCTCCACAGAGCGAAGAACGGCGTCGCGCATCCAGGTCATCTCCGAGACTAGCGTTCCAATTTGCGGAGAATAGCCCGGCATAGGGCCGAGCACATTGGGCTCCGGTCCCGCGGCTTTCCCACCCGAGGGCGAAATCAGAGCGGCGGCAACGGTCGATTGAAAAAAATGCCGGCGGGTATTGGTGAAGGGCACCCACCGATTGTAGTCGATGGCGGACCGGTCAGGCCTGCGCTTTTTTGAGATCGCAGTTGAACATCCAACCGACGCCGTAGGCGTCGGTGAGCATTCCGAATCTGGCGCCCCAGAAGGTGTCCGTCAGCGCCATCGTGACGTTTCCTCCCGCCGCCAGGCCTTCGAACGCCTTGGCCATATCGGCAACATCGGTGAAGTCGAGCGCGATGTCGACATTCCCGGTTGCCGGAACCGTCCGGTCGGGCGAGGCATCCGACACCATGACTACGCCGCCGCCGATGTGCAGAAGAGCGTGCATGACACGGTTCCCGACCTCGGGCGGGCCAGTGAACCCGGGCATGTCGCCAAAGTGCGAGAGGCCCTCTGTCTTCGCACCCAGAGCGCTTTCGTATAAATGGATCGCCTTTTCGGCGGTCCCGTTGAGCATGATGTAGGGGTTCAGTTTCTCGATTGGCATGGCTTTGCTCCTGGCAATTGCGGCCTCAGAACAGGTATAGCGGCGTTCCCGGGGCCGGGGGCTCTTCGCCCGCGCCGACGGGGACTTCCTCGCCTTCCTTGGCTTCCTTCGCTTCCTTGATCGGGCGGCAGTAGATGCCCGTTTCGCCGACGTATATCTCGAGGTCGGCGGGGCGCGGCAGCGAGCCCTGGATCAGCGCCTCCGAGAGCGGATCTTCGATGTACTTCTGCAAGGCGCGGCGCAGGGGCCGGGCGCCGAAGCTGCGGTCGTTGCAGGTCTTCTCGAGAATGTACTTCGAAGCCTCGACCGTCAGGCGCATCTTGATCTGCTTGGCTTCCAGGTTCTGGTTGATCTGGCCCACCAGCAGTCCGATGATCTGGATCAGGTCTTCGTCGGTGAGCGACTGGAACAGAATCACCTCATCGAGGCGGTTCAGGAACTCGGGGTTGAAGGCGCGCTTCACCTCGGCCATCACCATGTCTTCGACCTTCTGCGGGATGCCCTCGCCCACCGGGGCCGAGAAGCCCATCCCGCCCTTCTTCTCCAGGAAGCGGGCGCCCAGGTTGGAGGTCATGATGATGATGGTGTTCTTGAAGTCGACCGTGTTGCCGATTCCGTCGGTCAACTGGCCGTCCTCGAACACCTGTAGCAGGATGTTGTAGACATCCGGGTGCGCCTTCTCGATTTCGTCGAGCAGGATCACGGAATAGGGCTGACGCTTCACGCGCTCGGTCAACTGGCCGCCCTCTTCGTAGCCCACGTATCCGGGAGGCGATCCGATCAACTTCGAGACCGAGTGCTTCTCCATAAACTCGGACATGTCGAAGCGGACCAGCGCCTTTTCGCTCGCGAAGAGGAACTCGGCCAGCGCGCGGGCGACTTCCGGGTTGCCGACACCGGTCGGTCCCAGGAACAGGAACGAGCCGGCCGGCCGCTTGGGCGATTTCAACCCGGCGCGGGAACGGCGGATGGCGCGGGACAGGGCGCTGATGGCGCGCTCCTGGCTGACTATGCGCTTGTGCAGCTCTTCCTCGATGCGAAGCAGCTTGGCGACTTCCTCTTCCTTGATGGAGGTCATGGGCACGCCGGTCCAGCGGGCCACCACATCCTCGATATCGTCCTTGGTGACGACGCCGGTGGAGGTGTCGTCGAGGTTGTAGCGCTCGCGGAGCAGGCGCAGGTTCTCGCGTTCCTTGCGCTCCTCGTCGGAGTAGAAGCGCGCCTTCTCGAATTCGTGGTTGGCGATCGCGTTCTCCATGCGGTGCACGATGAACTTGATGCGCTTCTGGATCTCGTTCACTTCGGTGGGCAGCGTGGTCTGGCGAAGTTTCACACGCGCGCCTGCCTCGTCGATGAGATCGATGGCCTTGTCCGGCAGGAACCGGTCCGGGATGAAGCGGCTGGACGTGAACACCGCGGTCTCGATGGCGTCGTCGGTGTAGGCCACGGCGTGGAACTTCTCGTAGCGCTCCTTGATGCCGCGCAGGATCAGCACGGCGTCGGCCTCATTCGGTGGCGGAACCTTCACCGCCTGGAATCGGCGCTCAAGCGAGCGGTCCTTCTCGATCGACTTGCGGTATTCGCCGGGCGTGGTGGCGCCGATGCACTGAATCTCGCCGCGCGACAGCGCCGGCTTGAGAATGTTGGCGGCGTCGAGCGAACCCTCGGCCGAGCCGGCCCCGACCAGTGTGTGCAACTCATCGATGAAGATAATGGCGTTCTGATTCTCCATCAGCTCCTTCATGATGGTCTTCAGGCGCTCTTCGAACTGGCCGCGGTACTTAGTTCCGGCGACGATCAGGGAAAGGTCGAGCGCCAGGATGCGCTTGTCGGCGAGGAACGACGGCACGTCGCCCTCGGCGATGCGCTGGGCCAGGCCCTCGACAATGGCGGTCTTCCCGACTCCCGGCTCGCCGATCAGCACCGGGTTGTTCTTGGTGCGGCGGCAGAGGATCTGCACCACGCGCTCGAGCTCGTAGTCGCGTCCGATGAGCGGATCGAGCGTGCCATCGAGCGCCGATTGCGTCAGGTCGCGGCTGAACTCGGTGAGCAGCGAGCTTTCCTTGGGCCGGCTGGCGGTCATCTTCTCGGATGCTGAGCGGGAGATCTCTTCGCGCACGGCGGACAGGCGCAGGCCGCGCTCGTGCAGGATCTCGGCGGCGAAGCACTTCTCTTCCCTGAGCAGGCCGAGTAGCAGGTGCTCGGTTCCGATGTGCTTGTGATTCAGCCTCTCGGCCTCCTCGGCGCCATAGGCCAGCACGCGCTTGCACTCGTGGCTGAGCGGCAGGTCCACGGAAGTGGAAACCTTCTCGCGGATGGTGGTGTGCCCCTCGATCTGCTTGCGGATCGAATCGATCTGCGCAGCCGACCGCAGGAAGCGGTTCGCCAGGGCCTTGTCCTCGCGCAACAGGCCGAGCAGCAGGTGCTCGGTCTCGATATAGGGGCTGCCGAACTGGCTGGCCTCATATCGCGCGAAGAAAATGACCCGCCGGGCTTTTTCCGTGTATCGTTCAAACATAACTTTTTCCGCTCTGTACGCTTACAGCATCGGCATCGGGCGCTTCGGACCGCAGCCCTTCCTGGACCAGCGCGCCCGCTTCAAGGCGCAGAACC
>DATNLV010000170.1:0-2601 GCA_035602665.1 Bryobacteraceae bacterium
TCAACGGGCAACGAGCCACGAGCAACGAGCCGTCCGCAGTTCGTGCGCTTCGCGATCGGCATTCGTCACGGTGCGAAGCCCACGAAGGCCGCAGAGGATCAACGGGCAACGAGCCACGAGCAACGAGCCGTCCGCAGTACAATACCCCTTCAGCCATGAAAATCACCTTCTGGGGCGCAGTCGGAACCGTTACCGGGTCGATGCACGAGGTCCGCATCGGCGGCACCACCTTCCTCTTGGATTGCGGGCTCTATCAGGGCCACCGCAAGGAAGCGCATGAGCGCAACTCCACGTTCCCGTTCCGCCCCGACTCGATCGACGCCGTGGTCCTTTCGCACGCGCATATCGATCACAGCGGGAACCTCCCGACGCTCGTGAAGAACGGCTTCAAGGGCCCGATCTACGCCACGCCGGCCACCGCGGACCTGTGCGTGCCCATGCTCCGCGACTCCGCCCACATACAGGAGAAGGACGCCGAGTTCGTCACCAAGCGCTTTCACCGCCGCCGGTCGCTGGACGCCCAGGCCAAGGACGGCGGGCTGCCGCCGCTCTATACCGCCGCCGACGCCGAGGCCGCCATCGCTCTGTTCCGCCAGGTGCCTATGGCCACCGAGCAGGAACT
This sequence comes from Bryobacteraceae bacterium, assembly GCA_035602665.1. Taxonomy (GTDB): domain Bacteria; phylum Acidobacteriota; class Terriglobia; order Bryobacterales; family Bryobacteraceae; genus DASWZN01. The sequence continues at coordinate 623 of DATNLV010000170.1, forward strand.
GGGGCCGGGGGCGGCGTACCATGCCATCGATGCCGGCCACATGCTGGGCTCTTCTGCCGTGATCGTCACCGAGCGGGTGAACGGCAAGGAGCTTCGCCTGGGCTTTTCGGGCGATCTGGGCCGGCCGGGCCTGCCCATCATTCGCGATCCCGCTCCCCTGCCGGAGGTCGACTGGCTGATTCTCGAGAGCACTTACGGCGGCCGGCTGCACAAGGAAGAAGAAGTCGTCATCAACAAGCTGGCCAACCTCGTCAACCGCACCTGCGCGCGGGGCGGGAAGATCATCGTGCCGGCCTTCGCGGTCGGCCGTACGCAACAACTGGTTCTGGTGCTCCACGAGCTGTTCGACTCCGGCCGGATCCCCAACATCCCCATCTTCGTCGACAGCCCGCTGGCGATCGAGACCACGGAGGTCTTTCGCAAGCACGCCGAGTTGTACGACGAGGAAGCCAACCAGTTCCGCGCCAAGGGAGAAGACCCGTTCGGGTTCAAGCGGCTGCGCTACATCCGCGACGTCAACGAGTCCAAGGCGCTGAACGATCTGCGCGGGCCTTTCATCGTCATCTCCGCCTCGGGAATGTGCGAAGCCGGGCGCATCCTGCACCATCTGCGCAACAACATCGAGAATCCACGCAACACCATTCTGATCACCGGATACCAGGCCGAGAACACGCTCGGACGCAAGCTCGTCGACAAGCTGCCCGAAGTGTCCATTTTCGGCGAGCCGATGAGGGTGCGCGCGGAGGTGGAGACCATCAACGAATTGAGCGGCCACGCCGACCAGCGCGAGATCCTCGAGTGGATCAAGCCTGTAGTCTCCAAGCTGAAGCGGATCTTCCTGGTACACGGCGAGCCGGCACAGAGCGCCGCGCTGGCCCAGGCGATTCAGGACCGCTACGGCGCCACGCCGGTGCTACCCATGCGCGGGCAAAGCTTCGATCTCAATTGAGGGTGTGTTTAGTACGGAATAGCGAGTACTACTACTGACGGTCTATTTACGGGTCTCTCCTAGGGGTTTACTCTTAGTGTCGTAGGCGCTGCGGGTTGTGGGTTGCTTAGAGAAACCCTATGGAATGGCGCCTTAGCTCTCGTACATCCTCCTGTAGCCCACAGCCCGGATTCACTCCGCTCGCGCAGTTCTCCTACTTGCAGCTCCTTGACGTGCTCACCACGCTTGCATTTTTGACCAGCGGCGGCCATGAGGCCAACCCGGTCGTGCGGTTCGCCATGGCGGCCGCGCGTTCCCCGCTGGTAGGACTCCTGGCCCTGAAGGTGTGCGCGGTCGCCGCCGCCGTCTACTGCACCATCACGGCGCGGGCGCGCACGCTGAAACGGATCAATGTCGTCTTTGCAGCATTGGTGGTGTGGAACCTCATCGCCTTGCTCGCGACCTGAGGGGAGACGATCATGCCGGACACCTTCCACGTTCACCTTGAAACGGACGTAGTCGAACGCTACGTCTTCAATGAGCTCGCCGAGGCCGAACTCGCGCCGGCCGAAGAACACCTGCTGGTCTGCGAGACGTGCCGCCAGGCGGTATCGGAGATGGATGTCTTCGCTCCGCTGCTGCGGACCGGGGACGGCGCCGAGTCGGCGGCCTTCAGGCATGCCACCGCGGACGGCCCCGTGATATTGGAGATCCAGAGCCTGCCCGAATCCAGGTGGTCGGCGTGGATCCACGGAAGCCGCCTGGACGGCCGGGCCAGGATGGAGTCGGCCCGCGAGGCTTGCGCGTACCTCCGCCGCTCGTTCGCGGAGATGTTCCCCGAGCATCTGTGCGACGAGGGATGCGGCCCGGTTTAGTGCGAGTGGGGCAGGCGTCCACGCCTGCAGCGGGTCTCCAGAGGGACTTGCGAAATAAGGGCTTTGGATCGGCAAGAAGGGACTAGAGAGCGCTACGATCATCCTCGTGTTGAAAATGCGAGCGTTCCACTCCGCTACAGCCCCGTTTTGCCCACACTTTGTCACGACTCAGAACC
>DATNLV010000191.1:0-8033 GCA_035602665.1 Bryobacteraceae bacterium
TCACCGACGACAACTTCGCGCGCAACTCCGAGTGGGAGGCTACCTTCGACCGCCTCATCGCCATGCGCGAAGGCGAGCATCGGAACATCAAGTTCGTGATTCAGGTGGACGTCATGTGCCACCGCCTGCCGCGCTTCATCGAGAAAGCCCGCCGCGCCGGCGTGGCCCGCGTCTTTATCGGGCTCGAGAGCATCCATCCCGAGAGCCTCCTCGGCAGCCGCAAAAAACAGAACAAGATTGCCGAGTATCGCAAGATGCTGCTCGAGTGGAAGAGCGCCGGAGTAACCGTCTTCGCCGGCTACATCGTCGGCTTCCCCAACGACACGCCGGAATCGGTCCGCCGCGACATCGGCATCATCCAGCGCGAGCTGCCCATCGACCTGCTGGAGCCGCACTGCCTGACGCCGCTCCCCGGCTCCGAGGATCACCTCAAGCTCCGCCAGGCCGGTGCCTGGCTCGATCCCGATCTGAACAAGTACGACCTGGAGCATGTGGTCACCCAACACGCGCGCATGACGACCGCGGAATGGGAGCGCATGTACCGCGACGCGTGGCTGTCCTATTTTTCGCGCGAGCACATGGAAACGGTCATACGCCGCGCGGCCGCCACGCCGGGCATGAGCGCCGGCAACATGATGTTCCTGCAGTTGTGGTTCTACACCTGCATCGTGCTGGAGAAGGTGGATCCGCTGCAGGGTGGGTATTTGCGTCTGAAGTCGCGGACCAACCGCCGCCACACTTTCCCCCGCGAGAACCCCTTCGTCTTTTATCCGAAGTACGCGGCCGAGCTGCTATGGAAGCACCTGCGGCTTGCCGGCGCCATCCTGCACTTCTACCGTTTCCGCCGCAAGCTCAAGCACGACCCCGCCGCCCGCAGCTACATGGATCAGGCGCTCACGCCGGTGTCCGATTCCGAGGTCGAGTCGCTCGAGATGTTCAGCGCCAAGCCCTGATCGGTTCCCGGCGCCATGCCCGGCAGCTTGGTCGCTGCCCCTTCATTACGCGAGGACCCAACACGGCAGCCGGCGCCAAAGTCATGATCCAGCCCAGGACTCGAAGAGGCGATAGCGGAAGAATCGGCGCTGGGCGCCAACGGCCACCGAAGAGGGAGAAAGCGCGGATACGGTATCCTGTGCGCAGAGCGGCCGCGAACTCTTCAACCCGTTGAAGGGAGCCGGCTGGATAGCCCGAGGGGAAGAATGATGCGAACGCGATGCGCAACAATCCGTACCTGCGTGGCACTGGTAACCGCCTTGATCGGGCTGGCTACGGCCGTGCAGGCCGCGGACGATACGGCGCGGTTTTACGGGACATGGGGCACCAGTTTTGCCGTGAACGGCAAGATGGTAGCCATGGTGTCGGTGCACGATAGCGCCGGATTCAAGAACTACGTGGTGCTACCCACTGGGAACGCCCCTGCAGGCGAGGGAACGTTCTCGGCCGCGGACGGCAGATATGCGACGAGCGCCGAGAAGCCCAACGATTCGGGGACGTACCGGTTCATCGGAGACACCACTGTGGTCTGCACAAACGCGGCGGGGCAGACCGCGATCTGGAAGCGTCTCAAGGCGCCCCAGGCGCACGCATCGGCCGCACAGCCGGAGCCGCCAGCCCCGGAAGCCCCGACAACTCCATCAGCCCCGACAGCTCCGTCGGCCCCGGCAGCCCCGGCCCCGAACCCGTCCCTCCCGGCGGATACCAACGCGGCCATCGCGGCTTTCAATCGCAAGGACTACAACACCGCATGGCACGACTTCATGGCGGCTGCCGAGAGAGGCGATTCGGAGGCCGAAGCCGGCGTCGGGAGCATGCTCTTCCATCATCTGAATCCGCCCGGAACCGGCTACTACGCGCAGTGCGAAAAATGGCTGCTGGCGTCAGCGAACCAGGGCAACGCCAAAGGCATGGACTTCCTCGGCCAATACTATTACGCCAGCGGCGTTTCCATCGCAGGCGGCATCAACCCCGGGGTCAACAATGCTCCCATCCCTCCCGCGCTGCGGAAGCAAGCCGAGGAACGCTTTCGCCTGGCGCGGCAATGGTTCGAGCGCGCCGCTGCCAAGTACGATGGCTACGCCATGGGCAACCTCGCGATCATGCTCGACGGCGGTGTGGGAGGGCCGGCGGACCCGGCGCGAGCCGCCGAGCTTCGCGAACGGTTGAAGCATCCTAACGACTCAGGCTATACCGATCCGGACTTTGTCAAGAAGGCGACCACCGATCCCGGCAAGCTCGCCATAAGCGCAGCCTGGCAGTCGGGGCACTACGCCGATGCGATCCAGAGCGCCCGGGTCCGAGCCGCCAAGGGCGACCCTGACGCCGAGGCTCTCCTCGGACGCGCATACTATGAAGGTGTAGGCGTGACCCGAAACTGGGCCACCGCTCTGGAATGGCTCAACAAAGCCGTCGCCCAAAACAGCGCCGATGCGATGTTCATTCTCGGCCTGATGTACGAGTACGGCCGCGGCGTGATCCAGGATGTACCGAAGGCGCAGGCTCTTTTCGATCGGGCGGCGGGGCTGGGACAGCGCTACGCGGAAATGGAGGCCAAGGGGATGCGCATGGAAGGTGCCGCGGCCGAGCAGCAGGCCAGGTTTGCGGCGGTTTGCCGCAGAGCCGGCGGTGTTGCCGATGGCCCCCTTTGCCTGAGCGGCGGCATGGCCATCGACCCTTACTAGCGCAGCTTGGTCCACAGATCCAGGCTTGCCTGCGCTCCGACCTTGCGTATGTGCGCTGGCATCCGCTCATTCATGATCAGACCCCGCCGCCCGCAGCTACATGGATCAGGCGCTGACGCAGGTGTCCGATTCTGAGGTGGAGTCGCTCGAAATGTTCACCGTCAAGCCCTGACGCGAAGCGTCTGAAAGCCTTTGACCGAACCCGGGACTAAGCAGCGTTTACCGGCCACCGCCCCAACGGACATTCGAGGCCGTCTGGAACTCTGTCGCGATTTTTGTTATCGAATAGCCCCGCGCCTGTGCCCATCGGGTCGCAGCGGCCTTCAACGCTGGGTTGCCGCAGTTCAGGAAAGCCTCAACCGTCTCCTCGCTGCCGAACTTGTCGAGTGCCTGAATCAACGCGTCCTCCGAAGCGGGTTCACCTCTCTTGATGAAGAATGGGAACGCGCCGGCAATCACTTGAGAGTTGTGCTCCTTGAAAGCCTCCAGCAAGAAACCGATCGCGCGGGGACTGTCCTTGCCGCCCAACGCACGGGCCGCGCCTTGGCGGATATGGGAATCCCGGTCGTTCAGGGCGGCGATGAGGAGCTCTTCGGCGCCGATGCTTGCCAACGTCGTGACCGCGGCTGCCCGGACGCTCGAGTCAGTGTCCTTCAGGATGCCAATCAGGAGCCCGGTCGCGCGCGGATCCCCGCAGCGGCTCAAAGCCTCGGCAGCGCCCCTTCGAACGTCCGGATGAACACTCTTTAGAGCGGCGAGCAGGGGGCTGACAGCAGGCGCTCCGATCGCGCCCAACGCGGAGAGGGCGTGGTCACGGACGTCCGGGCTCGGGTCTGTCAGAACCCGGGCCAGCGGTTCGACGGCGCGAGGGTCCCGGATCTCACCTAACGCACCGGCCGCGCTGCTGCGGAGGAGCGGCGAATCCGCGCCTTCCAGAGTGCCGGCTAGCGGCTCGACCGCGCGAGGATCTTTGCTGTTGCCCAAAGCAACGGCCGCGTGCCAGCGGACGTCCGAATCCGGGTTCTTCAGGGCGGCGATCAGGGCTCCGACAGCGGGCGCGCCGATGGCTGCCAACGCCTCCGCGGCATCGACCGCATCGCGGCCCTTCAGCGCGGCGATCAAGGGCTGGACCGCGCGAGGATCTTTGATCTTGCCCAGGGCCTTGGCCACCTCTGCTCCGCTCACGAGATCTGTATTGTTCAGGGCACCGATCAAGGGCTCAACCGCGCGCGCCCCCCCGATCTCCCCCAACGCCCCAGCGGCGGCCTTTTGAACGCCCCAATCGGAATCACTCAGCGCGACAGTCAAGGGGTCAATAGCACGAGGGTCTCTAAGGGACCCCAACTCCCCGGCCGCGCCGACGCGTTCTGCCGATGCCGAGCCCTTTTCAAGGACCCGGATCAGTTCCTCCACGCGGTCAAGTCCACACCCCACCGCCAAGAGTCCGAGCAAGCACAAACACGCCAGTGTCTCGGCTGCACCGCGTCGAGCGATACACCAGGGATGACAAGCGCACTGCAACGTCTTGGACATTACACTCCTCTTATGCTGCGCCAGCGGCTGAAGTCCTTCGCCGACTCGCCGTAGAGCGACCCTGGGAAGACGCGTCCGAAACCGAGCGGGTTTTCTAGAGAACCGCTGCTACTTAGAAGCTAAAGAACTCATGCTATGCCAAGTGTGAACCAAAGGGGCGGCCTATTCGGGGTCTCATAGTCGACAAAGTACCAGTACTTCGGTCTTTCCGACGCGGGTTGGGCATCCTCCGGCTCGCGGAAGTCCCGCCGTCCGTCGGCCCAACTTACTTGATGCGGATCGGGTCTGCCCACGCTCCGCGGAAAAGAAACTTCTGCGCGTAAGACAGTCTCAGCCTACTTACCATTCGGCTGGCGGTGGAAGGTGTCCGGCGTGCCAATGCCCCGGACCACGATCGTCTCCGGTCCTCGAAACTCGATCGCGATGGTGGAATCCTCCGGGGTCGGGCGGTCCTGGTACATCGGCTTGTGGGTGGCGTCTCGCGGCATCGGATACCAGCTCTCCGTCTTCTGATGCAGCAGCACCGTCTTTCCTCGGACCTCATAGGTCCCCTTGGCGATGACTATGCCGGTGATAATCTGGCCCGAGCCTGCGATCGTGTATTGGTAGGTGCCGTCGGCGCGGAAACTGTACCATTGCCCGCTGTAACTGGACTGGAGGAAGGCGCCGGTCGATGGATTCACCAGCTCGCCGTAGTAACCCGAGGTGCTCCAGTTACCGACCAGCGGCCCCGATGGTCCCGTCGCGGCCGGCGGCGACGAGGGTGCTGGAGACACGTTCCCGGCGCCGTCCGCGGCCGAGCCCGCCACTCCTGTGATCAGCGCCGCTCCGCGTGCCAGGTCCGCCACAGCGGGACTGCCGTAGCTTACCCACCACGCAGCGTTTTCCTTCAGTACGACGGCGCCCGGCCCCGAGTAGCTCTTGCCCCCGCTGGCGTACGTGACCAGGAACGCGGCCGAGTCCTGGGCGGTGGTCAGGTGGGATATCCGAAAGCTGGCCAGCGCTTGCTGAAAGCTCCGCTCGACCGCCTCGGCGTACGCCGCGACAGGCTTGGCGGGATCGCGCGGCATGCGAATCACGAGGATCTCCTCGTCCCGCGCCGCGTTGCTCAGGCGCACGTTCCAGCGGCCGTACTTCGCCTCCCAGCTTTCGGGCTGTTGCAGCGAAAACGAGCCGTCCGGCGCTACCGTCTTCGTCCATCGAATCTGGTCCTGCGCAACCAGCGGCGCAAGCGAAAGCAAGCCGGCAATACAGCCAAGTGTGACAGAGGTCAGTCGTCGCATAAGGATGGGCCCCCTCTACCGCTGCTCGCCAGTATACAAAACCGTCGTCCAGCCCTCGGAGGTCTCCCCCTCACTTGATGCGGATCGGGTCGGCCCAGGCCCCGCGGAACAAAAACTTCTGCGCGTAAATCGTCTTCGTAAACTTGCCGTAGCGGATGTCGGCGCCGGCGTAAAGGCCTAGCACAAAACAATCGTCTGGCAGCGCGAAGGTGGCCGAGACGGTCTGCTGCTTCAACTTGGGATCGATCGTTCGCTGATGAGTTTCCCCAGGCTCCCAGCCCTTGTGTGGAGCGAAGACGTAGCGTAGCTCGGTCCCGAGTGAGAAGACGGCGTTGTTCGTGAGTTCGTATTCCACCGGAACTTCCTTGGCCTTGTCCAGATCCGTGACCGGGGTGCGCAGCGCGAGCGTGGGCCACACGATCGGCTCCTTGCCGGTGAGAATCACCACCGACTCGTACTTAACCAGACGGCCCTGGGCGTTGTAACTCTCGAACACCAATTCGCGATCCTTGAGATCTTCGCCCGCGAAGGAGAGCTTCCCGCCCACATATCCATGGGCGTCGGGCGCCGCTTCCCAAAGCACCGCATCCTGGTAGATGACCCTGAACCGCTTGACCTCCGGCCCCAGGAAGGCTTCGACCGGAACTTCATTCAAGTAGAACTGCTGATTCCTGGGCGACGCTACCAGTGACTGGTTGTACTCCGCGAGCGCATGCCACACCGGCCGCGGATAGCCGGTCCTGTCGCCCAGGTTCTTGAAGCCCCAGAACCCGAACCACTCTTCGGCCGTGTCGTTGTGCACGGCAGGCTCGCCGCCCTTCCACCATCCATCGGCGTAAATGAAGGGGCACACGCCGGCGGCGCCCGAATCTAGCAGATCGCGATAGGCGCTCGTCAGGGCCCGTGCCTGGGTCTCCAGCGTATTGCCTCCGTACTGGCCGGCGCCCGCGCCCTGGCGCGAGACCGAGCGCCCAAACTCGGTGACCACCACCGGCTTCGCGCCGCCGTTGAGCTCCGCCACGAAGCGATTCGTGTTGGCGTAGCCGTGCGTGAAGTTGGATCCCTCGGTGGTGTAGTCGTAAGTGTTGTGGGCGTAAACGTCGAAGAGGTTGAGGTCCAGCCAGCCGGTGATGGCCGTGTTCTCCGAGATCGCGACGGGGACGCCCGGATGTTCGCGATGGACCAGGTCGCGCAGTTTTGTCCACAAATCCAGGGTGGCCTGCGCTCCAACCTTGCGTATGTGGGCGGGCATCGGCTCGTTCATGATCAAGTAAGTGATCACGCAGTCGTACTTTTTGGAGTAAGTCAGGACACGCTTGGTCCACTCCAGGTTCCGCTCCACGACCTTGGGATCGCTGAAATCCTCATCGGGCTTGATCCAGATTCCGAAGATGACTTTCAGGCCGGACGCCTGCACCAGCTTGAGCTCGTCTTCGGTCAAGTCCGACCACGTGCGTATGCCATTGAAGCCCGCGGCCTTGATGTGATTCAGATCCTGCCGGGTCAGAGCCAGATCGGAGACACGCTGCTGATACGGATGTTCGCCGGGCCGCGCGCCGGGCTCGTAGCCGATGGCATTGACGAAGAACTTGTGGCCGTCGATGGTGTACCAGCCGTCCTTGATTTCGATGTTAGCTGCGAGCGCCGTGACGCAGCAAGCTAGGAACCCCAGCAGGGTCGAACGATGTAGAAACGATTTCATGACGATGCCTCTTGAGCCCCCTCGGGGACGCGGCGGAATTCAGAAATCACGGCGGCCGTTTTTGTTTTGCTCGTCCAGCCAAAGGCCATAATCGAGTGCCTTGGCCACGGGAGGAATGGCGGCGGGCGCAACCAGGACCAGGTCGAGTCCCATCGTCCGCGCTCTGCGGACAGCCAGGGCCGTGGGCATGACTTCGACCGTTCCGTCGGGGAAGACCGCACGGACTTCGGCGGCACGAATGCCCTCGTTGACATTCTCCATTAGCCTCTGATCGTATCAGATGGCTCCCAGGCGTGTCGTCGTGTTGGCGACGCCGGAACTGGACCGCAGCCTTGACCGTGCAGGCCGAGGGCACGGAGGGCGCCGCCCCGGCAGAAGCGCTCGGTTATCATGGTGGCGTGCTGCGCTGGTTTGCGCTTCTGCTCGTCCCCATGACCGCGACGGCGGCCGACCGCTGGATCGAGGTCCGCTCGGGGCCCTTCAAGATCGTCACCGACGCGGGCGATCGCGGAGCGCGCGAGACGCTCAACCAGTTCGAGCAAGTGCGCTATCTGCTCGGCCAAGCGCTGGGCATCGAGGACCTGAAGACGCTCTGGCCGGTGCGGATCGTGATCGGGAAATCGGTCGCGGCGGCCGTGCCGGTCTGGACCAGGGACACGTACACCGGCGCCGTCCCGGCCGGCTCCCCGATGCCGCCCGCCTGCCTCCGCGAAGTGGTCCGGATCCTGATCGAATCGAACACCGGCCGCATGCCCGCGGGGATCGAAACCGGGCTGGAGGAGTTCTTCTCGACAGCGCAGGCGGTGGGGACCAAGGTCACACTGGGCGCTCCGCCCG
>DATNLV010000210.1:0-4996 GCA_035602665.1 Bryobacteraceae bacterium
AGGGAAGAGAGACAACAGCACCTGCCAATTTTCGTCGGCTGCATTCTGCATGTCCGCAGAATAAGCCAAACTGCGCCAAAAAGCAATCCTTAAGTTAGCGCTTATGGGCTGAAGCCCCGCGCGGGCTGAAGCCCGCCCCCCCCGATAGAGTCTTGCTGTATTCTGAGATGCGGAGGCTTTTGTGGAGTCTGACTGGCGTTCGGAGCTCGACCATTCCAGGGTGCGCCTGGAGGTCCTCCGGCCGTCCGGGCCTGTGCTTCAAGCGCAGGTCGAGCTGGTCTCCGGAAGGCGGGTCCGGGTTGCCTGCGAATGCCCGCTGGAGCTCGGGACGGCGGTCCAGCTCGACACCGCCGAGAGAATCCTGCTGGGGGAGGTGATCGCCCTCGATCGCACCCCGGACCACGCCGCCGCGCTGTTGGATGTCCAGCACTTTCTCCTGAAGAGCGACTTACGCCACTTCCAATCGCATATGCGCAAGGCGTCCGCGGCCTCCGAAGGGATCGGGTCCCGGGCTTGAACCGAGGTGTGGCCTAATAGGAGAAGAAGCGTGCAGCGACCCAAGGCTTGGCCGTTGGGGGTGGCAGCTTGCCGTCCATAAATCACGTTGCGGGACGGAATCGGATGAGTGCTGGTGCCGCGGGCACCGTCGGGTCCTTATGGAAACACTAATCTGGCTGGGACTCGGGGCGTTTTTGTTCTCGCTCATTCTCACTCCGATCATTCGCGACATCTTCAATCTGTACGGCATCGTCGATCGCCCGGACACGCTCCGCAAATCGCATTCACACCCCATTCCCCGGGTGGGCGGAACCGGCATCGCCATCTCGTACGCTCTGTCGCTGTACCTGGTGAGTCTCCGGCCGCATGCCTTCGACCACACTCAGTTCTCGCTGGTTCAAGCCTTGCTCCCTTCGGCCGCCCTGGTGTTCGTGATCGGGCTTATCGACGATTTCTCGGGACTGCGGCCCTGGCAGAAGCTGGTCGGCCAGGTGGCGGCCGCATCCATGGCCTACGGCGCGGGCGTACGGATCGTGGCCCTGGCGGGACACCCGACCAGCCCCTGGTGGAGCTTCATCGTAACCATCGTCTGGCTGGTCGCCTGCACCAACGCCTTCAACCTCATTGACGGCCTGGATGGCCTGGCCGCCGGCATTGGCTTCTTCGCCACGCTGACGATCTTCATCGCCGCCTTGATCATGCACAACACGGCGCTGGTCAGCGCCACGCTGCCCATGGCGGGTTGCCTGCTCGGCTTTCTGTGCTACAACTTCAGCCCGGCGACGGTCTTCCTGGGAGATTGCGGAAGCCTGCTGATCGGCTTCCTGTTAGGCTGCTACGGCGTCATCTGGACCAACAAATCCTTCACCCTGCTGGGCATGACCGCCCCGCTGATCGCTTTGTCGCTGCCTCTTCTCGATGTGCTGCTGGCCGTCACCCGGCGGCTGGTCCGGCGCCAGTCGGTGTTCGCCGCCGACCGCGGCCACATCCACCATCGGCTTATCGACCGCGGCCTGACGCCCCGCCGCGTGGTGCTGATCATCTACGCGATCTGCGCCGCCGCCGCGGCCTTTTCTCTGTTGCAGAGTTTCGTCAGAAACACGTACATTGCGCTCCTGGTGGTGGTGGTGGTGGCCTGGGCGGTATGGGCAGGCGTCCGCTATCTGCGTTACTCCGAACTCATTCTGGCCGGCAGTCTGTTCAGCGCCGGTCAATTCCGGCGCACGCTGGACGTCAAGCTGGCCCTGGAGGGACTGGCGGCCGCGCTCGCCGCCGCCGGGTCGCTCGAGGCCCGCTGGGATGTCATCCGCAAGCGCTACCCCGAACTGGGCTTCGTGGCGGCCCATCTTCGGATCAACGGCGTGAGCTACCGGGACTGGCCCGAGGAATTGTCCGAGCGGGAATGCTGGATCGTCAAGATTCCCCTGTCGGCGGTGGATTTTATCGAACTGGCGCACGGGTTCGGGTCCGAACAAATGCCCAATATAATCGCCCCCATGGTCGATCTGTTACGTTATACTCTGGTCGAGCACGTGGAGGAGGACCCGCTCCGCTCATCCTTGCGTTCCGCGATCGTCTCCTGACCTATGCGACATACGCCCGCTTCGCAACGAGTGCTGCCTCTGGTTGCAGTCGATCTTCTTCTGATGATCGGGGCTTATCTGGCCGCCGCGTACTACGCCCTCGGGCCGACCACCGAGATGTACCTGTTCGACGAGAACGGCCTGAACTCCATCGTGGCCGCCGCCTGCCTGCTGCTCGCGTTTGTGTGTCTTCAGGGATTCTACTCCCCGCGTCATCGCCGGCTGGGAGTCGATCTGCTGCTGCGGCTGAGTACGGCCACGGGCATGGCGTTCATCCTCGAAGCGGTGATGTTCTACCTCTATCACGACCTGGCCTTGTCGGTCACCGTGATGTCGCTGGGCACGGTGCTGGCCTTCCTGTCGTTGCTGGCTTCGCGTCTTATGTATCACGGCTTGTCTGCAGGCGGGCTGGGCCCGGAACGGATCCTGCTGATCGGCGCCACGCCCCTGAATCGCGTGATTGCCTCGCGGATTCAGGCCGCTCCGAGCTATGGCTTCGACGTCGTCGGATATCTCGATGACGACCTCGAACCGGGGACCGAGATCGAAGGAGGCAAGGTGCTGGGGCCGGTGGACTCACTGGCCGAAGTATCCGCGCAGCTGCTGCCCAATCGCACCATTGCCGATCTCGCGGCGGTGGAGCATTCGCAAACCCTTCTCATTACGGGCGCGACCCTGCCGGCCGTGCTCGAGCCGCCGGATCGCCTCTATGAACTGCTGCTCCGCCGCGTCTGGAGCCAGCGGCTGAAGCCTGAAACGCTACTGTTCGGGAGCGACTTGAGCCCCACCCGTTCGAAGATGGTCGTGCAGGCGTTCTACACCGATATCCTCGCTCTGGCGATGCTTCTGGTGCTGAGCCCTTTGATGGTTCTGATTGCAATCCTGATCAAACTGACTTCCAGGGGGCCGGTCTGCGAGGCGCGGTCCGAGATGGGCTGGCGTTCCATGCCATTCGTCCGCTGGCGGTTCCGTTGCCACCAGGTTGGCCGGGGGCCCGATAGAACCGAGGAGCCAGCCCTCACCGGTCTGGGCCGGTGGATCCAACGCCTGGGCCTGGCCGGCCTGCCGCAACTGGTGAATATCCTGCGAGGGGAGATGGCGTTTGTAGGCCCTCCGCCGATCCGCACCGAATTCGCGAACGCGCTGATCCGTGCGCTGCCCTATCACCGCCTGCGCTTTGCCGTACGGCCGGGGCTGACCGGCTGGAGCCAGATCAACACCTCGCCGGACGATGACGAGACCGCTAAGCTGGAATACGATCTCTATTACACGAAGTATATGTCGCTCTCGTTGGATCTCTCGATCGTGCTGTACACGTCTCCGCTCCGCCGCCACGGGAAAGCGCGGGTTGAGTCGCATGCGGCCGCTTAATGCCCGTGGCGCAGGCTTCAGCCTGCACCTTGGCGTCGAGATGAGTCTCGACGCGGCACGCATGAGTGCGTGCGCCACAACCGGCAGTGCCCGCATGCAGGGATGATCCATGACGGCTGAGATCCTGCTGGCGCTCGCAACGGTTGTCGCCGTCTACGCGCTGGCCGGGTATCCTTTCCTCCTGACGCGTTTCTGGCGCCGCCCATTGCCGGTGCGGAAAGACTTCAACTTCCATCCCACCGTGTCGGTGATCCTGGCGGTTCACAACGGGGAGGCGTTCCTCGGCAAGAAGCTGGAGTCCCTGGTCGCCTTGAATTACCCGGCGGGGCAGGTCGAGATCCTGGTGGTGTCGGACGGATCGACGGATGCGACCGATGCGATTGCGGAGTCGTTCGCGGACCGCGGCGTGCGCCTGCTACGCGTTCCCCGGAGGGGCAAGCCGGCGGCGCTGAACGCGGGCCTCGGCGAGGCGACGGGCGAGATTCTGTTCTTCACCGACGTTCGCCAGCCGGTGCACCCGGATGCACTTTCGCACATGGCGGCGAACTTCGCCGACCCATCCGTGGGCGTGGTCAGCGGGGAACCGCGATTTCTGGGCCAGGGTCCGACGGGCATGGAAGGCGACCTGGACAAATATTGGAAGTACGAACTGTGGGTGCGCCGGCGCCACGCGGAGATCGACTCGGCGTGTAACACCACCGGTTCGATCTACACAGTGCGGCGCAGCCTGGTGGCGCCGATTCCCGAAGACACCCTCACCGACGACGCCGTGATTCCGCTCCGAGCCTTCTTTCAGGGATACCGGATCCTGGTGGATCCGGAGGCGGTGGTGTACGAACATCGGAGCTTCGCGGGCGGGGAGTTCTGGCGCAAGCTGAGGACCTTGTCCGGGCTGTGGCAGGTGCATGTGCGCTTACCCCAGTTGCTCACGCGCGCCAACCGGATGCGGTTTCACTTCGTGTCGCACAAGTCGTTGCGGCTGGTGCTGCCCTGGGTCTTTCTGCTGTGGTGCGGCGCCAGCATCGCGCTTCCGGCGTCACGGTTCCGGACGCTGCTGCTCGCGGGCGAGGTTCTGCTTGTGGCGATGGCGGCGGCGGACTGGCTGGTGCCCAAGAGCTTTCCGCTGAAGCGGGTCACGTCGCCCGCGCGGAGCTTTCTGGCGATGAACGCGGCATCGCTGCTCGCCATCGGCGTGTTTGTTGCGCCGCCGAAGCCGGTGTGGCAGCCCAGCCACGTCAAGCTGCCGCGCTGATGGCGGCGTTGCGCCTCACGCCTTCACCCGGGCCTCAACCTCCGCCAGGGCTTCCACCGGAATCCGGTCGAGCGACTGCTCGAAATCGGCGACCACGTCGCGCCAGTCTTCGATACCGACGGACACTCGCACCAGGCCGTCCGTGATGCCGATTTCCGCGTACTCCTCCGCCGTCAGGCCGGAGTGCGTGGTGGTCTTGGGGTGGCAGACCAGCGTCTCGACGCCGCCGAGCGACACCGCGTTGCGCCCGATCCTGGTGTTGCGCAGGAACGCGAACGCGGCCTCCTTGGTC
>DATNLV010000237.1:0-7732 GCA_035602665.1 Bryobacteraceae bacterium
TCTGAGTCGTGACAAAGTGTGGGCAAAACGGGGCTGTAGCGGAGTGGAACGCTCGCATTTTCAACACGAGGATGATCGTAGCGCTCTCTAGTCCCTTCTTGCCGATCCAAAGCCCTTATTTCGCAAGTCCCTCTGGAGTCCCGCCCCACAAAAACGGCCTGATCCTCCCGCTGCATTGACGATCACCCAACCGTAGCGTAGTCTTAGAATGGAGAAGGGGGAAGGGCAAGTTGAGCCGCTACGTACCTTCGCGCCACTTTCTGCAGGCGGGGCTGGCAGCGATTCTGCTGGGAGCGTTTACAGTCTGGTGCGCCCGCTTCTGGACGCCCGCCTACCTGGCCACCGCGCTCTTCGTGCTCTCCGCGGCCGTGCTCTTCGCCATCGCCCTGCGCCCCGCCATCGAGATCCAGGACGTGCACCTGGCCATCGGCCGCCGCCGCATCGCCTGGGCCGACATCCGCCGCGTGGACCACTCGGGCTGGCTTTCGCCGCTGGTCGTTCGTCTCACCCTCGCCGACCAGTCGCGAGTCCTGCTGGTCTATCCCGGCGACGTGGATTCCGGCAATAGCCTGCTGCATTACTTGCGCCGCTATCCCCGACAGGCCTTGATCGACGGTCATCCCTACCGCAAGTTCTGGAACGAAGAGCCGCCTCCCGGGAGTGAAGGGAAACCCCTCGCTTCCCCGCGCTACCGCCTGCTGTTGCCCGAAGACGAGGCCGAGGTCGAGCGCCTCTACCAGCGCCTCAAAGCGGTGCGCCGCCTTGACCCGGACAACGCCGTCGACGAAGAATAGTTCTTGCCTCCTCCGAAGCGCCGCCACCTCCGCTGGGCCGTGCCCGCCGCCGTTCTGCTCCTCCTGATTCTCAGCTACCAGCTCTGGCTCCGCGCCCTGGGCGAATTCCTGGTCTCGGCCGAAGCGCCCTTCCACGCGGACATGATTGTCGAGCTGGCGGGCGACGAACACGGCAACCGCATGCTCACCGCGGCCCGACTGGTGAAAGAAGGTTACGCCCCGAAGGTCCTGGTGAGCGGCCCCGCCTGCTGCTACGGCCGCCACGAAAGCGAACTGGCCATCGAATTCGTAACCGCCCACGGCTACCCCGCCGATTGGTTCGTTCCGTTTCCGATCCGCGGCACGTCTACGGTTCAGGAGGCGCGCGAGGTCGTCACAGAACTCGACCGCCTCCACGTAGGACGGTTTATCATAGTGACCAGCAACTATCACACGCGCCGCGCCGCGAACGTCTACGCCCGGCTGGTGCCCCGTGATCGCTTCCGCGTGGTGGCCGCGCCCGACTGGATTTTCCGCCCCGAGGATTGGTGGCGGAGCCGCGAAGGCCGAAAGCAGTTCTTTTGGGAATGGAGCAAAACACTCGCCAATTGGGCCGGTCTGTGATGCGCGACACCGCGCGCTGGCTGTGGCCGTACTATCGCCGTCACCGCCGCGGCCTGTGGCTCGGCTTCGGCTCGCTGATCCTCAAGGACCTCACCGCCGCCGGCCTGCCCCTGCTGATCCGCGACGGCATGGACGCGCTCAACCGCGGCTTCTCCTTGCGGGTCATCTTCGACCTGTGCGGCATCCTGGTCGGGCTCTCCGCCATCAAGGGCCTGTTCCAGTATTGGATGCGCGTCATCCTCATCGGAATGTCGCGCGACATCGAGTACGACCTCCGCAACGACCTGTTCTCCCACCTGGTCGACCTGTCGCCGGATTTCCACTCGCGCACCCGCACCGGCGACATCATGGCGCGCGCCACCAACGACCTCAACGCCGTGCGCATGATGCTCGGTCCCGGCGTGATGTACTGGTGCGAAACGGCGCTGACTTTTGTTCTCTCCATAGCGGTCATGTTGTTCGTCGATTGGCGCCTGACCCTGATCGTGATTCTGCCCGCGCCCCTGGTGAGCGTGGCCGTCAGCTACATGGGCCGCATCATTCACGACCGCTTCCAGCGCATCCAGGCCATGTTCTCCGACATCAGCAGCCGCGTCCAGGAGAACCTCTCCGGCGTGCGCGTGATCCGCGCCTACGTTCAGGAGGAGGCCGAGCTGCGCCAGTTCGAGCTCCTCAATCGCGAGTTCATCACCGAGAACCTGGCGCTCGCCCGCGTCTCGGCCATGTTCATGCCCATGCTCCAGGCCCTGATCGGCGTCACGTTCCTGATCGTGCTCTGGGCCGGCGGCTATGGCGTGCTTTCCGGAAAGATCTCGCTAGGCGGATTCGTGATGTTCAACCTCTACATGGGCTTTCTGGTGTGGCCCATGATCGCGATGGGCTGGGTGGTGAACCTGATGCAGCGCGGCACCGCCTCGCTCGACCGCATCCGCCAGATCCTGGATGAGCGGCCGTCCATCACCGCGCCGCCTTCTCCGAAACCCGTGCCCGCGCACGGCGGGATCGAATTCCGCGGCGTGAGCGTGGAGGTCCCCTCCGGCCGCGCGCTCGACGGCATCGATCTCGAGATCCGCGAGGGCGAGACCGTAGCCGTGGTGGGCCACACCGGCTGCGGCAAAACCACTCTAGTCCGTTTGATTCCGCGCCTGCTCGATCCGACCCACGGCTCCGTGCTGCTTGGAGGCACCGACCTGCGCGAGCTCTCGCCCTCCGAACTACGCCGCCACATCGGCTACGTCCCGCAGGAGACGTTCCTGTTCAGTGCGACGCTGGCCGACAACATTGCTTTCGGTGTCGAGAGCGCCACCGAAGAACAGATCCGCCACGCCGCGGAACTGGCGGGCCTGGCGGGCGACATCGACGGCTTCCCCGAAGGCTACCGCACGCTGGTGGGCGAGCGCGGCATCACGCTCTCCGGCGGCCAGAAGCAGCGCACGGCCATCGCCCGCGCCATCCTCCGCGACCCACGCATCCTGATTCTCGACGACGCCCTCGCCAGCGTGGACACGCTGACCGAAGAGCGCATCCTCGAGGGCTTGGCGGGAGTCATGCGCGGCCGCACCAGCATCCTCATCTCGCACCGCGTTTCGACCGTCCGCCAGGCCGGCCGCATCGTAGTGCTTTCGGGGGGCCGCATCGTCGAGCAAGGCACCCACGCCCAGCTGATCGAAACCGGAGGCTACTACGCCGGCCTCTACCAGAAGCAGCTCCTAGAAGAGGAGCTGGAAGCTATTTAAGTGGGGCAGGACTCCAGTCCTGCAGCGGGTCTCCAGACCCGCCAAAGTTCATTTCTGCGCCCGCAACTTCTCCTCAAACGCCCGCTCGCTGCGCGCCACAAACGCCCGATACCCCGCCGCATCCACGAACGCCTTGAAACCCTCCGTCCGCGACCGAGCGTACTTCTCCTTGAGCCCGTAGTATCCCCCATGCGCTCCCAGAAAGATGTCGCACTCCAGCCCCGCCAAAGTCCGGAACGTAGCCGCGAAGTCATCGGCAATCGTCGGGTATTTGAGGTTCCCCACCAACCGAAATCCCGGATTCACGCTGACCCCGCCCACGATCACCACCCGCAGCGGCTTCCCATCTTCGGTCGCGGTCATGGTCCAAGTAGTGCACCCCTTGGTGTGCCCCGCAGTGCGATGCGCGACAAGCGTGGTGCCGCCCAGTTCCACGCGATCGCCATCCGCGAGCACCCGATCGACCGGGCATGGCGCCCACCGCATCTGGTCGGCATAGTAGAAGTCGCTGGCGCCGCCGTCACTCACGACGCCCTCGTCGCCCCGCATGACGAACACCTTCGCGCCCGTCAGCCGCCGCGCCAGCGCATGGCCGGCCACGTGGTCCATGTGCCCCTGGCTCGCCAGCAGAATGCGAATGTCCGCGAACCGGAATCCCAGCTTCTCGACGCTCTCGCGGATCAGCGGGACCGTCTGCTCGAAGCCCGTGTTGATCAGGATGTGCCCGGCCTTGGTCGCCACCAGAAAGCAGCCCAGGTCGTTCGACCCGACATAGTAAAGGTTGCCCGCGATACGATGCGGCGGGAATGGCTGGTTCCAGTTCTTCAGATCCTCCGCGGACTGCGCCGCCAGAATCGCAGGGGCCAGTGCGAGAGAAACAAGAAGGAGTGGGCGCATCCTCACCCGATTATGCCACCATGAAAAGCGTGATTCTGCCCGAGGGTGTTGTGCACATCTGGCGCGTTGACCTGGGGACCTGGAGCGGCTCCGGCGACGAGCTCGACGCCGCGGAGCGCGCTCGCGCTGCACGCTTCCGTTTTCCCGACATCCAGCGCCGCTGGATCGCGGGCCGCGCGGTGCTGCGCCAGCTCCTAGAACGCTACACCGGAATCCCCGCCGCGGAAATGTGCTTCGCCCGCGGCGAATTCGGGAAGCCCTACCTGGCGGGCTCGCGCGTCTACTTCAACATGTCCGATTCGCGCGACGTGGCGCTCTACGCCGTAACGCTCGATGCCGAAATCGGAGTGGACGTCGAACGCATTCGCGACATTCAGGGAGTCACCATCGCCCGCCGTTTCCTGCCCGAAGCGGAGGCCGCCGCCGTCGACGATGATCCAGCGTGCTTCTTCCGCATCTGGACACGCCGCGAGGCCTACCTGAAATGCATCGGCGTGGGACT
Organism: Bryobacteraceae bacterium; assembly: GCA_035602665.1. Taxonomy (GTDB): domain Bacteria; phylum Acidobacteriota; class Terriglobia; order Bryobacterales; family Bryobacteraceae; genus DASWZN01. The sequence goes on from DATNLV010000237.1 coordinate 4,533, forward strand.
GCGCCGCCTAGACCTGCCCATCGCCCCTGGCTTCTCCGTCGCCGATCTCGAACCGCATCCCGGCTACGCGGGCGCCGCGGTCTGGGAGGGCGCGCCGCGAACCATAGTAGTCCGCGACTTCTAAGTTCGATCGGCGTTTATCGGCGTTCATCGGCGGCTAATAATGTTCTGCCTTTTCTGGCCGGCCACTCACACGATCCGGTAAGGCGTCTCCTCCGCCTGCGCCTCCACCACCGCCGGCACCTCCCGCGCCAGCGTGGTCACATCCAGCGGGATCAGCTCACCCTCGACGCCGCCGATCACCTCGGCCGTATGCTTGTAAGCCAGCACATCGCCCGTGACGTAATGCGTAATACGTCCCATGGCGCCGTTTGACGCCGCCGGCATCAGCGCCTCCTTCACCATCTCGGCCGTGACCTCCGCGCTCGAAACCAGCGACACGGAATTGCCCGTCACCCGCTGGATCACCTCGTGCAGCACCGGATAGTGCGTGCATCCCAAAATCAGCGTGTCGATCTGGGGCCGGTGACCCAGGTAGTAGCGCGCCATCATCTCGGCCTCGGGCGCGTCCGCCAGGCCTTCTTCCACGAGGTGCACGAACATGGGGCACGCCCGCGCCCACACCTTCAGCCCGCGCGCCTCGAGGCGCTTCTGATACGCGCCGCTGGCGATGGTCCCCTTGGTTCCGATCACGCCCACGCTGTTCGATCGCGTCCTGCGGCACGCCGCTTCGACGCCCGGCTCGATCACGCCCCACACCGGTATCGGCGTCCGCTCGGCCAGCTCCGGCAGCGCGCAGGCCGATGCGGTGTTGCACGCGATCACCACCGCCTGCACGCCTTTCTTCAGCAGAAACTCGACCACCTCGCTAGCGAACTCCTGCACCATCTCGCGCGGCTTGCGCCCGTACGGCACGCGCGCCGTGTCGCCCAGGTAAAGGAAATCCTGATGGGGAAGCCTCTGGCGAAGCGCCTTCAACACCGTCAAGCCGCCGACTCCCGAATCGAAAACGCCGATGGGCCGGCCCGGTTCGTACTCGTGCTGCAACATGCTTCTCCTAGTGTACCGGCATGTCGCGCTACAATCCTTCCATGGAAGATCTCCGCTACCCCGTCGGCCCTATGACGTTCGACACACCGATTTCGGAGTCGCTCGTCATCCTCGAAGAAGCGCCCGCCCGTTTCCGAGAGGCGGTCCGCGGCCTCGACGACGCGCAACTCGACACGCCGTATCGCCCCGGCGGCTGGACCGTCCGCCAGGTGATCCATCACGTGCCCGACAGCCACATGAATATGTACTGCCGCTGCCGCCTTGCTCTGACCGAGGACTCCCCGGCCGTGAAAGCGTACAACGAGGCAACCTGGGCCGAACTCCCTGACGCCCGCACGCTGCCCGTCGATGCCTCGCTCGGGTTGATCGAAGGCGTGCACGGCCGCCTGGTGGCGCTGCTTCGCACCCTGACCCCCGAGCAATGGAAGCGCGCCTACCTCCACTCCGAAATGGGCCTGATGCCCCTGGACCGCGTGATCCCCATGTACGCCTGGCACTGCCGCCACCACGCCGCGCACATCACGAAGTTGAGGGAGCGAATGGGGTGGAAGTGACCGACCTCCGCTATCCCATCGGCCCCGAGGCCATTCGGAGGAATCGCCCGCTGAGATCTTCATTGCTTTTGGGGCTGATTGTCTGGGGTTGCTCATTTTCGATCGTCCAGGCGCAAACTACCAGGCTCGATCCATTCGTCGGGAAAGATGTTGGCGCCCTCCCGGAGCATGAGCTTGCGACGCTGTACAGGATCGTCGGTAAGACTCCGCCGACATTCCCTCGCGAACCATCCGCAGTGATGGACAAGATAGATTCGAGTGAACCCGGTCCTTGGTATGTTTGGAAGACGGGCGGCGGCGGTCGAACAAGGTACATCGTGTTCCTCGGCAGCAGTCCGATCAACGTTCCCGGAGGCTCCTATGCGGGCATTCAACTGTTCGATGCCGCAGCCCGGAGGATCGGCAGCTGGTCGTTCCAGGTCGGCTGGCGAATCCGACTCATAGGGGCCTCGCTGAAGCCCTCCAAGGCTCTCGCTGCAAACTTGATCGTCATCCGCACCGTGCCCGAGATGGACGGGCCGCCGGTCGACAGAGAGTACTTTACTGTAGCTCAAGATCAGCTACGATTCGTCAGAATGGAGGATCGCCAGGGCAACCTGCTGCAGAACAACTACCTTGAAAAGAACCTGGACATTGGCATCATTCCAGACGCCAGGACTACCGAGCAATGGATCGCACTTCTCGAATCGCCCGAGAAGGCGGACGTGCTCTCCGCCCTGTTCTTTCTCTGTGGAAAGCACCTCGACGAGTTCGGACGGCCTGGGTTCTACTCGGCGCTCTTTCGAGAGCTGGCGAATAGCCCGCGCATGCGCGACCTCATCCAGCACCTGACCGTTTCTGACGACGACTGGATCAGGCAAGCGGCTCGACTGGCCACGCGCGAAACAGGGTTGTCCGAGCGCTCACCAGAGTGACGCCCGCCCGCGCTAGAATCCTTCAATGACCGACCTCCGTTACCCGATCGGCCCCGAGGCCACCGGCACTTCGCTCGCCGACGCCATTCGCGATCTGGAGGAATCCCCTGCCCTCCTCCGCCAAGCCGTCCGCGGACTCGACGCCGCGCAACTCGATACCGCGTACCGGCCGGAGGGCTGGACGCTACGTCAGGTGGTCAACCATCTCGCCAGCAGCCACGCCCACGGCTACACGCGCTGTCACTTCACCCTGGTCGAAGATACACCGGAAGTCAGAGGCTACCATGGTGAGCTGCCCGACGCCGCCGCCCTGCCCATCGAGATCCCGCTGAACCTATTCGACGCCCTGCAGTGCCGCCTCGTGGCGCTGTTCCGCAGCCTCACGCCCGAGCAATGGAGCCGCACCTTCCGCCACTCCCAGCGCGGCCTGATGACCGTCGAGCAGCTTGCCGTCTTCCTGGCCTGGCACGCGCGGCATCACACCGTCCACATCACCAGCCTGCGCGAGCGCATGGGCTGGAAGGCATTTAAGCCGCCGATGAACGCCGATAAACGCAGATAAGAGAAACACTGTTTTATCGGCGTTTATCGGCGTTCATCGGCGGCCCAAAATGTCTTCCGCAGAATCGAGCCGCGACCGTCCAGCAAGCACTGTCCTCAAATCTCAACCCCGCCCGGAGCC
>DATNLV010000241.1:0-7507 GCA_035602665.1 Bryobacteraceae bacterium
CCCGCGGACCGCCCCCAGTCCACCGTTTCCAACGATCTTTATTGCCCCGCGCATAACCTCCGGGTCGCGCGCCACCTCGACCAGGCCCAGGAGGGGATAGCTCTTTCCCCCGAGCACGAGGCAGTTGTCCCTGATCGCGAACCTCGCCACCTTCGATCGCTCGTAAAGGAAGAGGGGGGCCATCATGATGAGGGTACCCAGGGGCACGCCGACAATCCGAGCTTCAATCAGGGTCTTCATGTGCCCGCGCGCATGCCTGCGGGCGATCCAGATCCCGACAAAGGTGATCACAAGTAGCAGGGCAGCCGAAACGACCACCGTGCGGACCATGCGGCCGCCCATCGGGGCGCTTGGGAATTCCTGGTTCACGGTGGCCATGGCCGGGAGAGCCAGGGCGCCCTCAGGAGGCGAGCGTGCCTGCGTTGAGGACGGGCTGCGCCTGGGACTCGCTGCAGAGGACGACCAGGAGGTTGGAGACCATTGCGGCCTTCCTCTCCTCATCCAGCTTGACGACTCCCTTCTCGGAGAGCTCCCGCAGCGCCATCTCGACCATGCCGACGGCGCCGAACACGATCTTCTGGCGCGCGGCGATCACCGCCTCGGCCTGCTGGCGGCGGAGCATCGTCTGGGCGATCTCCGGGGCGTACGCGAGGTGCGTCAGGCGGGCCTCCTCGATGCCTATCCCGGCCCGGGAAAGGCGGTCCTGGAGCTCCTTCGCGAGCGCGGCCGCGACCACGGCGCCGCCGCCGCGCAGGGTCACCTCGTTGGACTCGGCGTCATCGTAGAAGTAGCTGCTCGCGATGTGGCGAACGCACGACTCGCTCTGGATCCGGATGAAGGCGTCGTAGCTGTCCACGTCGAACACGGCCTGCGCCGTGTCGTGGATGCGCCAGACGATCACGACAGCGATCTCGACGGGGTTTCCCCGCTTGTCGTTCACCTTGAGCTTCTCCCCGTTCAGGTTGCGGACGCGCAGGGATATCCTGAGCTTCCGGTAGAACGGGTTGGCCCAGAGGAAGCCGTTCTGGCGGGTGGTGCCGCGGTAGGCCCCGAAGAGCGTGAACACGGCCGCCTCGTTCGGCTGGAGCGTGAAGAAGCCTCCAAGCCAGACGAAGGTGAAGAGTCCGGAGGCCATCCCTGCGACGATCAGCACGGGGAATTCCGTGCGCACGCCCATGGCGAGCAGGAAAATCGAGAAGAAGACGAGGCCGAAGAGGATGACGAGGAAGCCCCAGCCGCTGAAGGCGACTGCGGTCTGTTCGTGGTGGACGATCTGGGGTTCAGGGGAGGTCGAGTTCATGGGAAGGATTTTCAATTGCTGGATATCGATGTGATATCATTTCGGTATTAACTCAACCGTAATCCAATAATGATGTCTTACATATTATCTCATAATATCTTATGGACATAATGGGTGCCATGGACCCAACAATGGAAGGCCTTTCAGCCTCCATTTCCTGCGGTTTTTCAGCCTCGTCAGAATTGGACCTGCACCTGGCTGCGGACGCCGTCCGTCTCGGCGCTCGCAGGAGCCCCCGTGACGGTGTCCTTCGATTGGCCGTGGACGTATCCCGCCTGGAGCTTCACGTCGTTGCCCTTGATGTAGTAGTTCACGCCGAGGTACCACTCGCTGGATTTGTCCATCGTGCCGCCGCTGGGAGCCGATCGGATGACATCGGAGAGCGCCACGCCGCGACCATCGGAGTTGATTGTGCTGTAGTTGACGACGCCCTCCCATTGCGGCGTGAACCTGTAGGAAGGCTGGATCCAGTAGCCCCTCGGTGTCGCGCTGACGCCGTTCGCGACGCCCGCGTCGTCCTGGGCCTGCTCCCACTCGGCCTGCAGGTTGAACGCACCCAGGGTCGTGTCGAGAAAGACGCCGTTCAGGGTGATGTTGCGCCCCGTGCCGGTCGTGGCCCCGGGTCCGCCCTGGTCCGGCAGGAATCCGGTCTCGTACCCGAGCTTGTAGCTGCCCTCGGCGCCGCCGCCTTCCCAGGCGCCGCCGTATCCCACGGTCGCATAGTAGGCGAACTTGTTGGTCGCGCCGTTGCCATAGTTTCCGACGCCGCCCTGCCCGTTCACGAGGATGGCCGTGTTCGTGGCGTCGCCGCTGTATTCGTTGCGCTCGGGATTGGTCAGGGCGGCGCTGTAGAAGAAGCCGTCCTTGGCGCCGCCGACAAAGATGCCGGTGCGCTGGCTGGCGGCGCCCAGGCGGCGCCCGTTGCTGGGCTCGTCGATGTACCGGGTGACCTCCGACCGCTCGATCGCCCTGAGTTCGCCGCTTGAGGCCAGCTCCTCGTATCCGAAGGGCGCCTTGTTCAGCCCGGCCTGGACCACGAGAAGGGGATCCGCATTCCACTGCAGGAAGGCCTTGTCGAATGCGGTGTTGGACAGGTCGTAGGTGAGCACGCCGCTGAATCCGCCGGCAAACTGGGCGGCCAGGCCGATCTGCGCGCGCCGCAGCATGAAGTGCTCGGTTGAGGCGGGATTCGCGGGGCCGCCGCCGATGCGGGTGCCAAGTCCGACGTACTGCGTCTGGAACCGGCCCGTGAGGGCGAGCTTCTGGACATACGGGTCGCCGCTTGTCTCGACGTCCTGCGCAGACTGGCTTTTTGCGACCTCGGCGGCGATCTGCCTGGCCTCGTCGTCGGTGAGGATCCCCTTCCTGACAAGGGCGTTGATGAGCGCCCGGTTGTCGGCCGACGGGGCGGTTTGCGAGAAGGCAATCCCGGCGCCATGCAGCGCAATCGCGAGAATCGCGATCCATCGGGTCGTGTTGGAAGGCATGTGCGGTTTGCGCCTATTGGGGTCCCGGTTGGGGTTCATTGGATCAACGCATCCTTGCCCGGGCCGTGTCAAATCGCCGGGCCCATTCCAACATCCAAGCTTACCTCCTCACGGGACAATGGTCATTCGCGTTCGTACGGCGCCCGTAGCGCGCCTCCGGCCCTGCCGCCGAAACTGTTCCGCCGCCGAGGAGTCTAAAACACCATGGAGACGGCGATCCTCATCGGCTACTTTGCGACCTGGGCATTCATCCCCCACCTTCTGCTGCTCAAAAAGCGCCCTTCGGCCACGCTCGCGTGGCTCTGGGCGATCATATTCATCCCGTTCCTCGGCGCGCTGGTCTATTTCGGATTCGGCACCGACCGGCTCAAGCGCCGCCGCCTCCGGCGCCGGAACCACTTCTCGGCGCGCGCCACGCGCGGGAGCGCCCCGGCGAGCGCCACGGATGAGGCCACCGCCCGGCTCCTGACGAGGCTGCCGCAGCGCGATCGCCAGTTCCTGCAGCTGCTTTCCCGCATCAACCAGCTTCCCGTCAGCTCCGCGGGCAGCCTGCGCATACTGCGCGACGCCCGGGAATTCTACTCGGCGCTGGAGGAAAGGATCCGGGGGGCAAGGCACCACGTCCACCTGGAGTTCTACGTCTGGAACGCGGACGAGACCGGGGCGAGGTTCCTGCGGATACTTGCCGAGGCGGCCCGCCGCGGCGTGATCGTGCGCCTGCTTCTCGACGGCGTGGGCTCGCACGGCTTCACCGAGGACCTCCTGGGGGACCTGCTGGAGGCCGGCGGCCATTTCTCATGGTTCCAGAGCCTGGACCCGAAGCGCAACCGCTTCTTCCTTAACCTCAGGAACCACCGCAAGCTGCAGGTCGTCGACGGCACGGCCGCGTTCGTAGGCGGGATGAACATCGGCCGGGAATACGAGGGCCTCGACGCCACGCTCGGCCACTGGCGGGACGTGCAGGTCGAGGCCGACGGGCCGGTGGTCTGCGAGCTGCAGGATGTGTTTGCCGACGACTGGTTCTTCGCCACCGGCGAGAAGATCTCCTCCGCGGCCTTCTTCCCGGCGCCCGCCGCCGAGTCGAGGAGCCTTGCGCACATCGTGCTCGGCGGCCCGGACCGGCGCAACGAGCCGATCAGCAAGTCCATCGTCAGCCTGCTGAACGAGGCCAGCGAGCGAGTCTGGATCGCCACCGGCTACTTTGTGCCGGACGACGTGATCCTGACCGCCCTCGAGCTGGCGGCCAGCCGCGGGGTCGACGTGCGGCTCCTCATCTCGGAAAGAAACGACCATCCATGGCTGGTGACCGTCGGCCGCTCCTATTACGGCGAGCTGCTCGCCGCCGGCGTGCGGATCTTCGAGTACTCGGTGGGAATCAACCACGCCAAGATCATGCTGGCCGACGACCGGTGGGCCATGATCGGGTCCGCCAACCTGGACTACCGGTCGATGCGCCTCAACTTCGAGCTCAACATTCTCTCACACTCGGTCGAGCGCAATGGCGAGCTTGCGCGCATCCTGGAGCACGACTTCGGGCTTTCCCAGGAGATCGACCCGGCGGTGTTCGCGCGCAGGTCGTTCCGCCGGAAATTCGCGGAGGCCGCCCTGAGGCCCCTTTCTCCGATGCTTTAGTATCCCCGCGCCGCCAGCGGCCGACTGCCAGACAATCCCGTTAACCGGGCCCCTCGAGAACATCCCCGTCTTCGTCCGGGAGAACTCCATCTACGCGACGGGCGCCTTCCCATTGGGCAGCGCCAAGGCACCGAGGAGAGCCGTCGAGCGTGGGCTCACCGTCACCGCGACCCGGGCAGAGATCGGCGACCACACGCAGCTAAAGCGGCAAACTTTACTGCACCTCGTAGACCTCAACGAGCGCGTCGCCGGTGTCACCGCTGGCCCCGGAAACCTGCGCCGTATAGCCGCCGGGCGGCAGCGTCGCGAGGATGGCCGAGTCGTTGCTCGAGAGGTTGGTCCACGGAAAGGCGCCCACTGAGGCGGCGGCACTCGAAATCTCGCTGTCCCCGCCCCATCCGGTGTTAGTCCCAAGTAGGGTGGAGCCCAAATAGAGCTGGAGCTCGGGGTCTGGAAGCGTTCCCGTGACGCCAAGCGGAATAAGGGCCGGGCCTGAGGCGCGAATGAGGACCGTCCTGGAGGTCGAGCCCCCGATTACGAAGCCCGCGATGAGGATGTTGCCGCCCGTACCGACCTGAACGCGGGCTGAAATATTGACGAGGCGCGGAGTGGCCAGCGTGTAGGTGCCGGGAGGCGTGTTGTCGTAGACCTCGGCAAGCGCGTCACCCGTGTCGCCGCTCTGCCCGGCTATCTGGGCGGTGTAGACTCCATTCAGCGTTTGGAGGAGCGCCGAATCGTGGCTTAAAACATTGGCCCAAGTGAACGCCCCCACTGACGCGGCCGCGGTCGCGATGGCTGCATTGCCGGCCCAACCGTTGTTCGTGGCGAGCACCGTGGAGCCCGAGTAGAGCTGGAGCTGCGGGTCAGGCAGCGTGCCCGTTACGCCAAGCGGAATGAGGGCAGGGCCCGACCCCCGGATCAGCAGGGATTCCGTGCCCGTGGTTCCCGCCCCTCCGACCACGAAGCCCGTGATCAGGATGTTGGACCCTGTCCCCACCTGTGCACGGCACGAAATGTTTACCAACCTGCCGACGTTGGTCGTGGAGATGACGGAGAGCGTCGCCGTGTTGCTCTGGATAGAACCCGCCGAATTGCTCACCTTGCAGTAGTAGCTGCCCGCGTTGGCCGCCGTCGCGCCGTTGATGACGAGCGTCGCGCCCGTGACGCCCGACACCCCGTTTCCGTTCGAAAGGACGCCGGCCCCGTTGTACCACTGGTAGGTCGGCGTCGGCGACCCGTTCGCATTCGCATGAAAGGCCACGGTGCTGCCGCTTGAAATTGTCTGGGAGAAAGGCTGTGTATTGAACGTCGGAGCCGACTGGGCGGAGTTGCCGATTGTGAGCGTGACCGTGTTGCTCTGGACGTAGGCCCCGTTTCCGCCCGCAACGATGGCGAAATAGCTCGCCGCGTCCGAATTCTGAATATTGTTGAGCGTCAGGCTGCTCGAGCCCTGGTTCTGGTTGACCAGAATCCCATTCTTGAACCATACAACAGTGGTGTTGGTGGAACCGAAGAAGTTGACTTGAAGATTGAACGTCACATTCGAGCCCAACGGCGCCGTCTGGTTCGTGGGCTGCTGGGTAATTGCCGGCGGGGTGACGGGCGTGCCGGAGGTCACAAGGAAGAAATTCACGGCCGTTGAATAAAGCGTGACGACAGTTTCGCCCGAAACGGCGGTCGTGGTGTCCGCAATTCCCGTGTCGAACTCGAGGCTGCATCCATAAAACGACCCCGGGGAGAGCACGCCGGCAGGAATCACGTATGAGGTGAAGGCCGTCGGGTTCGTGGGTGTTATGTTGGACTGGTTCACGCTAACGGTGCTTCCATCCGGGGACTGGATCTGGAGCATCATGTGGCCCAGGGCGCCGCTCGTCGCATAGCCCGTGAATGTGCTGAAGTTGAGCGTGTTGCTCTGGCTGGAACTGACGACAAGCTGCCCCGAGGAATTCCAGGTTCCACCAGTGACCTGGGGAGTGCTAGGATACAGATCGCCTGTCAAACTGAGAGCGAAGCTTGAGAAGCCGCTCACAGAAAACGTATAGTTTCCATTCGGAAAACCGGCGTTAAGGGCTGCCAGCGTGGTATAGGACTTGTTAAACTGGAACTTGCCGCCGCCCTGTTGCATGGTCAAAGCGTTGCTGCTTCCTCCCGGCGGTGTGAAACTCATAGCAATCGGGCTTCCCGCATTGACCGAGAACGGCGCCACCGGATCGGCGACCGCCCCGCTTGACGATGTCTGGTCAAATTGCTGGAGCTTTTGCACCGTGATATATGCGGAATCCCCGCCGGCGGCCGAAAGCCGCGAACCCGACAACTGCGCAACGGCCGTCGCGATCACGAAAATCGCAAGCCTACGAAAGGTCTTCATTCTGGGTTTGAACGGAATATTCCCGAAAATTCGGCGCTATCCCTACCCCTTGCTAATGCAAATGCCTGACCCACTCAAGCTTATTCATTGAATCGCCTGGGTGTTGCGGCGCGCGGTGAAGAGGCGGCGGCCTCAAGAACCTGTCGCGCTTAGACGCAAGAAGACCCCGGGTGTCGCCACCGGGGGTCTTTGTAAAAATGGTCGGGCTGGAGAGATTCGAACTCTCGACCTCTTGCACCCCATGCAAGCGCGCTACCAGGCTACGCTACAGCCCGAACAAGAGAACGGTCAGCTAGAGCCCCGCCTTGGGTTGAAGCAAGAGCAAATGAGGCAGGTGTGGCCGTCGCAGCCGCGCGCCGTGCAGTGCTCCCGGCCGAAATAGATCATCCGCAGGTGCAGCCTGTTCCAGCTCGACTCCGGAAAGAGCGCCTTCAGGTCGCGCTCGGTCTGCACCACGTTTCTCCCCGACGAAAGCCTCCAGCGCCTCGCGAGCCTGTGGACGTGCGTGTCCACCGGGAATGCGGGGACTCCGAAAGCCTGCGCCATGACGACGCTGGCCGTCTTGTGGCCCACGCCGGGGAGCTCCTCCAGCTCCGCGAACGTCCGCGGGACGGCGCCCCCGTGCTTTTCGCAGATGATCCGGGACAACCCGGAAATCGCCCGGGCCTTCTGCGGCGAGAGTCCGCAGGGGCGGATGATCCGCTGGATCTCAGCAACGGG
>DATNLV010000254.1:0-3844 GCA_035602665.1 Bryobacteraceae bacterium
CGGGCGCTTCCAGTCTTTAGACGTCCTGGAGGTTGCGCTCTTCATCGAAAGCCACTTCGGCCTCGACCTTACCGAAGTGTTCGACCAGTCGCGGCTCGACTCCGTCGACGAGATCATGAATCTGATCGCCCCGCCCGGCTCCCGTCCGCTATAAAATGCAGTGTATGCTGCTAGTCCTCCTGGTCCTCGCACTGGCTGCGCCTGCCCTGGCGCAGAAGCCCTTCGACGTCGACGCTCTCATGAAGCTCGCCCGCGTCAGCGATCCCCAGGTCTCGCCCGACGGCAAGACGGTAGCCTTCACCGTGCAATCGGTCGATCTCGCCGCCAACACCAAGCCCACCAGCATCTACACCGTCCCGCTGGCCGGCGGCGCCCCCACGAAGATCGCCAGCGCCGGAACCCTGAACGAGCGCCCGCGCTGGTCGCCCGATTCCAAGTCCATCGCGTTCGTCTCGGACCGCGGCGGCTCCGCCCAGCTCTGGCTCATGGCGCCCGATGGCACCGACGCGCGCCAGGTTACCTCGCTCGCGACCGAGGCCGCCGGCGTCCTCTATTCGCCCGACGGCAAGAACCTGGTCTTCACCAGCGACGTCTATCCCGACTGCCCCGACGACGCCTGCAACAAGAAGAAGCTCGACGCCGAAAAGGCTTCCAAGGTCCACGCGCGCATCTACACCTCGCTGCTCTACCGTCACTGGACCGAATGGCGCGGCGCCCGCCGCACCCACCTCTTCGTCGTCCCGGTCACCGGTAGCGCTCCGAAGGACCTCACACCCGGCGACCGCGACGCTCCCCCGTTCTCCCTCGGCGGCCAGGACGACTACGCCATCTCCGCCGACGGTTCCGAGCTCTGCTTCGTCATGAACGCCGACCCCGAGCTGGCCGTTAGTACGAACTCGGACCTGTGGGTCGTGCCGATTGCGGGCGGGGGAGTCGTCAAGATCACCACCAACCCGGCCGCCGACAATTCGCCCGTCTACTCGCCCGACGGAAAGTACCTCGCCTGGCGCGCGCAAACCAAGCCCGGCTACGAGAGCGACCGCTTTCGGCTCATGGTGCTCGATCGCGCCACCGGCAAGCTCACCAACCTCACCGAAGCCGTGGACCGCTGGGTCACCGGTTTCGCCTGGTCGCCGGATTCCAGCCAGCTCTTCTTCACTACGGAGGACCGCGGGCGGCAGATCCTCCAAACCGTGCACGTGCGCGGCGGCGGAGCCCGCAGTATCTTCTCCGGCGACAGCTTCGTCGACGACGTTCAACTCACCCCCGACGCCAAAACCGTGGTGTTCACCCAGCAGACCGGCGCCGTGCCGTCGGAGATTTTCGCCGCCGCCAGTGGTGGCGCCGTGCGTCCGCTGACCCACTTTAACGACGCGCAGCTAGCCGGCCTTTCCCTGCCCAAGCTCGAGGAGTTCTGGGTCGAGAGCACCGACGGAGCCCGCGTGCACAGCTTCCTTCTCAAGCCCCCGGGATTCGACCAGACCAAGCGCTATCCCGTGCTCTTCCTCATCCACGGCGGCCCGCAAGGAGCCTGGGGCGAGGAGTGGGGCTATCGATGGAACCCCCAGGTATTTGCCGGCGCCGGCTTTGTTGTAGTAATGCCAAATCCACGCGGATCAACCGGATACGGGCAGAAGTTCATTGATGACATTAATGCCGATTGGGGCGGCAAACCCTACGACGACATCATGGCCGTCGCCGACACCGTCTCCAAGCTCCCCTATGCCGACCCCGACAAAATGGCGGCCGCCGGAGGCTCCTACGGTGGCTACATGGTCGATTGGATCCTCGGCCACACCCAGCGCTTCAAGGCCCTGGTATCGCACGCCGGAGTCTTCGACCTGCGCAGTGAATTCGGCGCGACCGAGGAGCTGTGGTTCCCGCTCTGGGAGTTCCGCGGCGCCCCCTGGGACAGCCCCGACCTCTACGCGAAGTTCTCCCCCAGCTTCTACGCCAGGGATTTCCGCACGCCAACTCTCGTCGTGGGCGGCGAACTCGACTTCCGCGTTCCCTACACCCAGTCCCTGCAACTCTACACGGCGCTTCAAGAACAGAAGGTGCCCTCGAAGCTCCTGATCTATCCCGACGAAGGCCACTGGGTCCTGAAGCCGCAGAACAGCGTCCTGTGGTACAAGACCTTCATCGACTGGGTGACGGAGTGGGTGAACAAACCCTGGACCCCGGCCCCCGCCGCCCAGCCGCAGCCCACCCCCGCGACGCCGTGACGCAGTCTACCCCCGAAGGCGGTCCAGATCGTCGAGGTCAGCTGAGCGTCCTGCCGCCCGCTTGTTCGCAACGAGGTCGTCCAGCGAGATGAGGAACACCGGTACACCGAAGAACGTGCTGGCGACCCGGTTTCGCCACGCATCGGAGAACTCAACACCCGTAATGCGTGTGAGGATGTCGATGCGGACCGGAGACACGCCGATCTGATACACAACGTCGGGATTCGTGAACGTTTCCGCCGTCACGCCATCATGCGCTAGCGGCGCCCCGAAGCCCGCGAGCGCGTGAACGAGTCGTTCCGCGTTCTCCGGTGAGTTGCCAACCCAGACGTCCAGGTCCTTCGTGAATCGCGGCTCGGTATACTTCATCACAGCGTACCCGCCCACGATCAAATACTCGACCCTATGCTCGTTGAAGCTTTGTAACAGTCCCTCGAGTGCGGGCTTGTGGCCACACTCGGCTTCCGATGCCAACTCCACCATCTCCCAGGCGGCCCGGAAGATCGCTTCGTCGCCTTGCTCTTGCCAGAACTCAATGTCAAAGGCTCGGTCGGGGAATTCACCCTGGACGAGGCGAGTCTTCCATTTCGGGTCTCGATCTGCGGCCCATCACCCCAACCGCAGCCGCAGCATATCCAAAGCCAGTTGAGTCGCCAGCGTGCGCACCAGCGTGCGGTCGCCCGGAAGTGGCTCGCGCCGCGTCGTCACCCCATCCGGCCCCGCCACGCCGATGATGACCGTCCCGACCGGCGTCGCCTCGGTCCCGCCCCCCGGGCCCGCAACCCCGGTGACCGAAAGCGCCCACGTCGAACCCGTGCGCTCCCGCGCGCCCCGCGCCATCTCTCGCGCCGCCTCCTCGCTCACCGCCGTGTGCGCGCGCAGCAGTTCCTCGCCAACGCCGAGTAGCGCAGTCTTCATACCGTCCGTGTACGTCAGGAAGCCGCCAACGAAGTAATCCGAACTGCCGGCGACCGATGTGATCCGCTCCGCCAGCATCCCGCCCGTGCAACTCTCGGCCACGCTCACGCTCTCGCTGCGCTCGCGCAGCCGCTGCCCCACAACTGCTTCGAGCGGATCGCCGTTGCGCGAGTAAATGCGGTCCCCCATCAGCGCTTCGATCTGGGGAGCCACTTCCGCCAGCAGCCGCTCGGCCTCTTCCACCGTCGCCGCCCGCGCGCGCAGGTGCACCTGTATATCGCCCGCCGCCGCCAGAATCGTAGTGGCCGGGTTGACGTAGCGCGTGTACACCGGGGCGATCCGCTGGTCCACCGCCGACTCCGCCATGTTCGCGATCCGGAAGAACCGCGTGCGGATCACCTGCGGCGGCAGAACCCGTTCGAGCCGGGGCAGGCACTCCGTGGCGAACATCGGCTTCATCTCGCTCGGCGGACCCGGCAGCATCATCACCACCCGGCCCTCGCTGTCGATCCACTGTCCCGGCGCCGTGCCATTGGGGTTCCGCAGCACCTCGGCCCCCGCCAACACATAAGCCTGCCGCCGGTTGATCTCCGGCATAGGCCCGCGCCGCCGCCGAGCGAACCGCTGCTCGATCGCGTCGCAAATCTCCTGGTGGAACACCTGCTCCCGCCCCAGAGCCGAAGCGACCGCGTCCCGAGTGA
>DATNLV010000294.1:0-4282 GCA_035602665.1 Bryobacteraceae bacterium
GTGCTGGGGCCGCTATAATTCTCACTGAGTGCTGACCGCCTTCCTGATCTTTCTGGGCACGTACCTGGTGCTCGCCATCGGTCGCCTGCCGGGCTTTCGCGTCGATCGCACAGGGGCCGCCATCATTGGCGCGGCGCTGATGATCGCGTTTAACGTGCTCACCTTTGAGGAGGCGTACGCGGCCATCGACTACGACACCATCATTCTCCTGTTTGGAATGATGATCGTCGTCGCGAACCTGCGCCTCTCAGGTTTCTTCCGCGCCGTGGCGGCATGGGCCGTGGAGCGGGCGCATCGGCCGGTCCTGATGCTCGCCGCGATCGTCGCGGTCTCGGGCGTTTTCTCGGCCGTGTTCGTCAACGACACCATGTGCCTGGTGCTGACGCCGCTGGTGCTCGAGGCGGCGGTTGCCCTGCGGCGCAACCCGGTGCCGTTCCTGCTCGCCGTCGCCATGGGCGCGAACGTGGGCAGCGTGGCAACCATTACCGGCAATCCGCAGAACATGATGATCGGCAGCTTCTCGCGGATCGGCTACGGCGCGTTCGTCGCGGCGCTGGCTCCGGTGGCCGCGGTCGGGCTGGTGCTGACCGTGGCGGCGATCGTGATCGCGTACTGGAAGGAATTTCGCGTGGAGGAGCGCGTCGAAATCGAAAAGCCGGCAGTGCGGATCGACCGTCTTCTGATGTGGAAGTCGCTGGCGGTGGCGACGGCCATGCTGGGCTTTTTCGTCGCCGGCTGGCCCGTGCCGAAGGTGGCGCTGCTCGCGGGCGCGGTGCTCCTGCTCACGCGCCGGGTGAAGCCGCAGAAGGTCTACCACGAGATCGACTGGCAGTTGCTGGTGATGTTTATCGGCCTCTTTATCGTGATCGCCGGGATCGAAAAGACCGCGCTGGCGGCCGACTTTTTTCAGTTCGCGGCGCGATTCGGCTTGGGACGCGTGGGCGTGCTGAGCGCCACCTCGGCTGTGCTCTCGAACATCGTGAGCAACGTGCCCGCCGTGCTGATCTTCAAGCCGCTGATCCCGCACCTGGCCAACCCCCGGCAGGCGTGGCTGGTGCTGGCGATGTCCTCGACACTGGCCGGCAACCTGACGCTGCTGGGCTCGGTGGCCAACCTGATCGTCGTGGAGCGGGCGCGCCACCAGGTGCGAATCGGTTTTTGGGAGTACTTCAAGGTCGGCGCTCCGCTGACGCTGGCGACCATGGTGGCAGGTGTCCTGTTGCTGAGGTGAGCATCCAGGTGCGCGTTCTGCAATGGTGGGCACCACCTGTTGGGGGTGCTTAGTCCCGCCGATTCGAAGTATGCTGGAGTCGTCATGGCCTTACGCAGCTTGCTGCTGTACCTATCCCGCCGGAAAAGACTGCGCCGCTGGATGGAGACCTCGCCCATCGCCGAGCGGCTCACCGAGCGCTTCATCGCGGGCCTGACATTGGACGATGGCCTGGCCGTCTGCAAGCGTCTGGAGCGCGAGCGAATCCTGGTAAGCATGGACCGGCTGGGCGAGAGCGTCACATCGCCGGCTGAGGCCGAAGCGTCGCGCGACGGATACATCGAGATCCTCCACCGCATCGCCGCCAGCGGATTCGACGCCTCCATTTCGATCAAGCTCACGCAATTCGGCCTCGACCTTTCGGAGTCCGAGTGCCGCGCCAACGTCGAGCGGCTGGTAGGCGAGGCGGCGCGGCTCGGAAAGACCGTCGAAATCGACATGGAGTCGAGCGAGTACACCGATCGCACGCTCGACATCGCCTGCGCCATGCAGGAGGCGCGCGGCAACATAAGAGCCGTGGTGCAGGCCTACCTGCGCCGGAGCGCCAAGGACATCGAGCGCATGTGCGAGCTGCGCGTGCCGGTGCGCCTGTGCAAGGGGGCCTACAAGGAGCCGGCCACGGTGGCCTTCGCCACCAAGCGCGAGGTGGATGAGAGCTACGTCCGGCTCATGCGGGTTCTGCTCGATCGGGGGACGTATCCCGGCCTGGCCACGCACGACCAGCGCATCATCGAGGAGGCGCACCGTTTCGCGCGCGAGCGCGGCATCCCGCCGGACCGCTACGAATTTCAGATGCTGTACGGAATTCGCCGCGACCTGGCCCGGCGCTTCGTGGCGGAAGGCTACCGCATCCGCCTCTACGTGCCGTTTGGCGAAGCCTGGTATCCCTACTTCATGCGGCGGCTGGCGGAACGGCCCGCGAACCTGCTATTCCTGATGCGCAATATGTTCCAGGGTTGAGGGGCCGCGCTGGGGCAGTCCAGCCTCCGGGTCGCTCGCGTACTGAGTATAGGCCTCCATCACCGCGCCGGCCGCGCCGTCCAGCACAACCTCGCCATGATGCAGCCAGATGGCCCGGTCGCAGAAGCCGGTCACCATCGCCGGGCTGTGCGACACGCACAGCATGGTGGTCTGACGCTTGCGCAATTCCGTCACTTTTTTCAGGCACTTCTCCTGAAACTCGGAATCGCCTACCGCCAGCACTTCATCCACCACCAGAATCGCAGGATCCACATGAACCGCAACCGAGAACGCCAACCGGACCTGCATGCCGCTCGAGTAGGTCCTGAGCGGCTCATCGACGAAATCTCCGATGCCGGAGAATTCGACGATTGGAGCGAAGCGGTCCTTCGCCTCCTGGGCCGACATGCCCAGCAGCGCCGCGTTCACGAACACGTTTTCGCGGCCCGTCAGGTCCGGATGAAAGCCGGATCCCAATTCGAGCAAAGCCGCCAGCCGCCCGTTCACTTGAACCGTGCCCTCCGTGGGCTCGGTTAGTCCCGTAACCAGGCTCAGCATGGTGCTCTTGCCGGCGCCGTTACCGCCGATCAGCGCCACGGATTCGCCCCGGTCCACCGAGAACGTCACGTTCCTGAGAGCGTGGAAATAGTCCGCCTCCGTCCTGGCGCGAAACAGGCCGGCTATCCTCTGTCTGAGGAGCTGGCGTCCGCTATGCCGCCGGAAGACTTTGGACACACCGTTCACGTCGATCAGAGGCATAGGCGGCTATAGGTAATCGTAGAAGCCCGGCTTCAGGCGCCGGAAGCCGAACCAGCCCAGCGCGAACACGGCAGTCGAAACTCCAACGAGTTTGATGAGAAGCGTGTGTGGAGGAGCTTGCGCCTCCAGCAGGACGTTGCGCAGGGCCAGCACCAGGGCCGCGATCGGATTGAGCTGGTAGATTTCGGTGTAGGCTTTTGGAATCGATGCGAAGGAGTAAAAAATCGGAACCAGCCAGAACAAAACGACATTGATCGACTCAACCACGTACCGCATATCCCGGATATAGACGTTCAACGCGGACGACATCAACGCCAGCCCGCAGACGAACAGAATCTCCAGGAGCCACAGCACCGGAAGCCACAGCCACTGGATGTTGATGCCCACGCCCGACGCCAGCACCAGGCTCAGCAGCAGAGCGAACTGAATCCCGAGGTGCAGGCAGTTGGAAAGCACCGTCGCGATCGGGACCACCACGCGCGGCACCGGCACGCGCTTGATGAGCGCCGCGTTGTCGACGATCGAACCCGTTCCCGTGGCCCACGCCAGCACGAAGAAGTTATAAGGCACCAGGCCGCACAACAGGAACACCGGAAAATGAGGGATGGTGGACTTGTAGACTTTCGTGAAGACGAATGTCATGACCGACATCATCACGATGGGATTCAGAAGGGACCAGAAGGCCCCCAGTGACATATTCCTATAGCGGATTTTGAAATCCTTGAGAATTAACTGGCGTATTAGGAAGCCGTAGTGTCCGGACCACATAGCATGGAGAGTGCCGGTTGGGCACGATGTCACGCCAGTATATCATTGCCCCGCATCGAACCGCGACCGTGCGTTACCCCAGGTTCACAACGCTCTCGCCCGGGTGGTCGAGCGCCAGCATGCCGAGGATGGCGTCCTTCACCTGGCGCGTCACCAGGAAGTTCTGGCGGACGTGCTCGCGGCCGTTGTCCCCCATGCGCTCGCGCAGCTTGCGGTCCCGCAGCAACTGCGCGATGCGGTTGGCGCAGCCCTCCGGGGAATGCACCAGGTAGCCGGTCACGCCGTCGATGACCTGCAGCTTGATGCCGCCCACCGCGCCGCCGATCACCGGCTTGTTCTTCCACATCGCTTCGCTCACCGTGAGGCCGAACCCCTCGCGGATCGACTTCTGGATCGCCACGGTGGACGCGCGCACCAGGGCATTGATCTCCAGGTCGCTGAACGGCGGCATGTCCAGCACGTGAATATCGGGATCGCCCTCCGCGGCCTGGCGCACCTCGCTCAGGACCTGGGCGCCTTCGGGAT
>DATNLV010000349.1:0-6597 GCA_035602665.1 Bryobacteraceae bacterium
CATTGCCGTAGCGGGCGTTGAGCGCTCCGTTCGAATAGGGTACTCCGTGCCGATGGCCGGGATCGTGCGCCCAGGTGCCACCGCCGCGATAGCCGCGTCCTCCGAAGCCATAGTGATCAAAGAAGAAAGGACGCTGGAAGATCGAGTAACCAAACCAGTTCGGTCCCCAACCCCAGCCGCCCCAGCCAAGGCCGCCGAAGAAGCCTCCGATGTAGATGCCAGGGCCAAAGCCGTAACCGAAGCCGGCGTAATCCCAGGCGGGATAGTAGCCGTAGGCGGGCGGTCCCCAGATGTAGGCGGGATTGTAGTCCGGCACATAGACCACCTGGGGGTTGGCAGGTTGAATCTCGATGGCCTGCTGGTCGCCCTGCATCTGGGTGGTAACGGACTCCTGCTCGTTCGAGCGGAGTTTGCCGGCTTGCCAGGCCTGGGCGCGCATATTCTGCACTGCCCGCATCACGTCGGCCTGTTGGGCGAGGAAGGCGTTGCCGAGATCGGTGGTCCAGCGGATGTCGGAGGCCAGGCGGCCGATCACATCCGGGAAAACCACCAGGGCCTGGACGCTGGGGTCCCAATTCTGCTGGCGGGCCGCATCCACCAGTTGGGGGCCTTGCAGGTTGCGATTCTGATCGAGCCACTGCGCGGCCTCGGTGATTTCCAGCGGGTAGGTGGACGCGACCAGGATCTGGCTGAGCAGAGCGTCCGGGTACAGCGCGATCGGCGCGACCAGGCTGTCCAGCTGCTCGGGTGGAAACTGCTGCTGCGGCCCTTGTGCCTGCTGAGGCCCCTGCGCGGGAGGCGCGGGTGGTTGCTGCTGCGCCAACACAAGGCCGGTGGCCAGAAGCGGAACGCAAACCAGGCGGAGAACTCTGATGGTCTTCATAATGGACCTCCAATCGGTGCCCACGCCTCTCCAGGAGCACGCTGGGGTCCAAAGGCTAACTTATTGGTCCTGCAATGGATTACTGCGGAGACTGGCCGGTGGGAGATGGCTGAGAACCACCGGTGGCGGTGGAGCGCGGCCGGTCGCGGGCGGCGTCAGTGCAGCACCGGCCCCGCGAGCGCCAGGATCTGGACGCTCGAGACCGTCTGCATGGTCTCGTGATCGGCGAAGGTCCAGACGACTTTCTTGTCGCGGGTGACCTCGATGATGTGCGGCGCCTTCCCGAAATTGCCGTGGCCGAGCCAGTTACACACAATCGTGTTGCCATTCGGGAGGCGCTGCAATCCGGCCATGAACTTCAGGCTGATTCCGGGCAGCTCGTCGCCGCGCACGGACCAGACGGTCTCGCCGCCGGGGGTGATTTCGAAGACGGCGGGAACCGCTCCGTTCATGTCGGCGGTGGAGATGAGCGTGTTGCCGTCGGGGAGGCGTATCACGCTGTGGGGACCGCCCGGGGCCGGGATCGCGCGCACCGTGTTGCCCGCGGCATCGTATTCCTTCACGACCTGGCCGCCGTAGTGACAGACCAGGTAGTGGCCGTTCTCGAGGCGCCGCGCGTTGCGTATGTAGGCGTGGCCTCCGTCCGTGCCTTCGGGCAGGAGGCGGATCTGCTTGACGATCTTCCCGGCCGGGCTCACTTCGAGCAGGCGCCCGGCATTGCATTCGCCGATGAACGTGTTGCCGTCGGGCAGACGCTGGCAGGCGTAAATCTCGCTCACGGATTCGTAGGAGAAGACCACGCGCTTGTCGCGCGTGACTTCGCGAACGCCGTGCCCGGTGTTGAAGAGCAGGTTGCCGTTGGGAAGCGCCCAGACGTCGTTGGCATTGGGGGCGTCGTAACTCCATTCGACACGGCCGGCGGCGTCGACGAGGAATACCTTGCCCTGGGTGTAATCGGTGCAGACGAAGGGCGGGTGCCCGGCGGCGAGCGCGGACATCGCGGCCAGGCCCAACAGCAGTTTTCTCATGCTTCTCAGATCTTCTGGCCGAGCGCTTTCTTCATGCCGAGTTTGGCCATGCCCGTGGCTCCGTAACGGTCCTGAAGCATGCGCATGTAGAGGGCCGGGGTGTTGTCGGGCGGCAGCTTCGGCTGGCCGTTGGGCTCGAGGCGCATGGCGCCGGAGGGACAGGTGCTCACGCACAGGCCGCAGCCGATGCAGCGCGAGCGCTCGACCTCGGCCTTGCCGTCCGGGCTCGAGATCGCGTCCATCTGGCAGCGCGTCTGGCAGGCGCCGCAGGCGGAGCAGACGTCCGGGTCCACGGTGGCGTAGAAGTTGGAGGTGAAGTAAGTCGCGGGAGCGGGCAGCCGCTTGGCCGACCTGAGGACGCCGCAGCAGCAGCCGCAACAGCAGCAGACGAACATGGGCGACCTGGTATTCTCGGCTTCGAGAACCAGGCCGTCCTGGTCGGCGCGGTCGAGCAGGTTGAGGAACTCCTCGCGGGTGACCGAGTGGCCGGTGCCGGACTCGATGGCCCAGTTCGCGGCGGGCCCGATCATGAGGCAGTTGTCGCGCAGGTCGGTCTGATGGCACTTCTCGCCGAGCAGGTCCGTGCCGTGGCGGCAGATGCAGGGGATGGTGCCGAAGGGTCCGGGCGAGGCCTCGACGTGCGCGCGGATCTGGTCGTAGGTGGTGACGCCGCGCTCGACGGCGATCTGCTTGTTGACCGGAACGATGCGCATCTGCGTCGTCTTGCCCGTGTGCATGGCGGCGCTGAAGGCCTCGTCGACATACTGGCGGTGCTCGAGTTCGAACTCGGCGGTCAGCGTTTTGATCTGCCGCTCATACATGCCGATCACGTACATCAGCTTTCCGTAGCAGACCTGGCCATCGATGGGATGCGAGAGGACGATCCCCTTTGCGGCCATCTGGTCGAGCCTGGCGGCGAGGTCGGCGAGGGCCCAGCGCGACTTCAGGCGCTTCCGGATGGTGGCGGCGGGCTCGGGGATGGTGCTGAGCTCGAGCGCGATTTCGGCCTCTTCGGTAGTGAACAGGCGCTTGAGGATGCGGATCTCAATGCCGGAAGCGGTGGCGGGGAAGCCGACGGGGCCGACGTCCAGGTGCTGCTGCAGACGGCGATAGAGGGAATCGGATGTGACGGTCTCCATTCAGAGATTGTACGACGGCGGCGGGCGGGGCGAGGAGCGGGGTGACGAATTGCAGGCGCACGGGAAGGCGCGCGGGCTATGCCGTGAGCTTCCCCAACACCGGGTATTTGACGCGCCAGTACCGGAAATAGTAGATCGGAGCCATCGACGCCCGCCCCGTCTCGTATTGGACCTTCATCTCTCGACCGCTGTTAAGGCGTAGCGTCATGAGTTCCAGATCCTCGCCACCATAGCCCTTGAAGTCACCTGAGTGATCGACATGAATATCGAGCGCGCCCACGTCGATCTTCTGGCCGCCATAGACGCCAACTACGCGGCGGGTAGAGAGCAGATACCAACTCGCCTCGGAGATGTAGCAGCTCACGAGCGGTGACTCGCCCTCCTCTAAGTTGGCCCGCGCCAGAACCTCCGGGTGCGCCTTATCAATGAGCGTGAATCGCCACGCGGGGGTAGTGATCGTGGCTTTGTCGATGTAGCGGAGGGCCGTTGCCCGGATTTTTGCGTCTGGCCAGTCGGTCATGGGCGGCTCCCAGCGGGAGCCGTGTGGTATTCTACCGCAGCCGGGGACTCCCGGCATCACGCCGCCGATGCCATTCGGCGGCCGTGATCTCCCACACCTCAGTCGGGAAGCGGCCGCCCACGTAATCCCGCTCTTCCACGGCGACGATGCGCATACCGCTCTTCTCCGAGATCCTTCTGGACGCGATGTTGGCCACAGCTTTGTGGACGCGCAGGACGGGGAAGCCGAGCACGTCGAACCAGTAGCCGGTCACCACTTCGACCGCCTCGCTCATCAGGCCCTGGCGGTGCCATGGCAGGCCCAGCCAGAATCCCCGGTTGCCGTTCTCCGTCTTCAGCAGAGAAATGGAGCCTATGAGTTGGCCGGGGGCGGTCTTCAGGCGCAGAGACCAGTGCCATTCGTCGCCGCGCTCCATGGCCGGGAGAGCGTGGTCACGGTAGTGGGTGAGGGCGCCATCGGCGGGATAGGGCCATGGAACGTGGCTGGCCAGGAAGCGCACGATCTCCCACTTGGGGAACAGCAGCTGCGTCTGGGCGGCATCGGCGAGTTCCAGCGGACGGAGCTCGAGGCGCGGCGTTTCGAGGCGGGGCAGCATGGGTTTAGTGAGAGAGCGCCAGAAACGCCGCGCGGAGGCGCGGGTGGCGCTGCATCAGGCGAAGGTAGCGAGCCTCGCTGGGTCCGCGCTTGGCGGCGAGGATATCGGCTAGGGCTGCCTTGTCGTCGTTGGGCCAGTCCTGCAGATCCGGTATCAGGCTCACCACTTGCGCCAGGCCGCGGCCCGATTGGCGGACGGCGGCGAGGCCCAGGTTGCGGACGCGGAAGGCGTCCCAGGCGCCAGGCTCGGCTCCAGGGCCTTCGAAGAGGATGTAGCTGGCGGCCAGCTTCTCGAGAGTGCGCCGCCCGCTGCGGTATCCCGGCGTTTCGGCCATGCGGCGCTCCTCGCGAGCCACCAGCGCGGCCACCGCGGGCTCGACCGGTCGAAAGCCGAGCTTGCGGTAGAACCAGAAGGCCCCGGAGTCGATGGCTTCCGAATTCTCCAGGCCGATTTGGTAGGGGTCCACCGAAAAACACGTGACGCCCAGGACCTGGCGGAACAGGCGCAGCAGCCGCGCGTAGAGCCAGGCGGATTCGCCTTCGCGGAAAGTGTAGTAGAGGTTGAAGCCGACCTCGGCGCGCTCGAACAGGGAGAGCAACTCGACGTAGCCGGCCGGCACGCCGTTCTTGAAGAACATTCCGGCGTGGTAGGCGCGCAGCGGCAGGCGCCAGGCGGGCGGGACGCCGAAGAAATAGACATCGACGCCGCGGCCGGCATCGGCGTGGAAGACCGCGGACTCGTCGGGGTGGCTGAAGCCGTAGAGCTCGCGATAGCGCATGGCGGAGGTGTCGAGGATCACGTCGAGGATGCGGCGGGCCTCGGCGCGCGGCAGGCGGCGGACGGGGAGGGGCGGTGCGTCGAGTTCTTTGACGAGCGAGATGTCGCTGCGGCGGAGCAGGGGCTCGCGGTGGCAGTAGAGCTTGCGCACGGGCAGGCGAAGGCGCGACCGCGACGTGCGCGCGTTGGCGATGTTCCACAGGAGCGGCAGGTCGAGCGCTTCGTAGATCTCGGCGGCGGCGCGTGGCGCGAGATCGGCGAGCCTTTCGAGGAGCCAGGCCAGATCGGTGACGCCGCGCTCGTGGGCGGCGGCCATCCACTGGCGGAAGGGCACGTGCGCCTCGACCGGCCAGTCCTCTTCGATCAGGGGGATGAAGCGGGCAAGCGCGGGGCCGAGTTTATCGACCTGGTCGTGGCGATCCCAGGCGATCTCGATATGGCGCGGGTGAAGGGCGGCCAGGCGGCGCGCGACTTCGTAGCTGAAGACGGCGGCGAAGGAGGTGCCGGCGATGCCGGAGACTTCGGCTTCCTCGAAGGCGGTGAGGTCGGGCAATGCCGCGACGCGGGAGGCGAAATCGAAGAGGATCTCGTCGGCCAGGCGCGCCACGGCGGGAGTGCGCGGCCAGGCGCGCAGGAACAGCAGCGTCTCATGCAGACGGATGAGGTCGGCGGGATCCTTGAAGCGGCGGGTGGCGATTTGGGCGAGCAGGGTCTCGAGTTCGCCATCGCCTCCGCCTCCGGGCTCGAAGCGGCGCTTCCAGTCGTCCAGTCGATCGAGGATGCGGCGGGGCATTGGCTAGAGCTTAACTCAGGCGGGCGCCGCGACGGAAGAGTGTCCGCTATACTGCTTGACGATGTCGCTAGCCAGGTTCGCCTGCCTGTGGGTTTTGGGCGCTTGCGCCATCGGAGCCGGCCAGACCAGGACTCCGACGGACGCGGACTTCTTCCCGATGACCAAAGGCACTTACTGGGTGTATCGGGGCCGGGTGGCGTGGGCGCCCGACAAGACTGCCACGGTGGAATGGAAATCGGAGGTCGTGGACAGCGCCACGCGCGGGCGGTTCAAGATTGCCGTGTTGCTGGGGCATCCCTGGGATCTGCCCTGGTACGAGCCTGGCCGCGAACGCGGATGCTATCTGCTGATCGCGGATGGCAACACGCGGTTCTATTTGTCCCAGCTCGAGGACGCGTGCAGCATCCCGGAAGGCGAGCCTGGGGCAGATCTGACCGAATACCAGACCCTCATTCTCGTGATGCCCGCCATGGCCGGCGACCAGTTCGGGCAAGACCCGGAACTGCCGCCTCGAGACGACAGCATGTACGCGTGGTCGGTGGAGAGCGTTGAGAAGGCAAACCTGGCCGGGATCAAGGGGGTGGCAGCGACGGTCCCGCGCACCGAATATGTTCTCAGGTACAGCACTAACCCGGACCATGAGGTGGTCACTTATGTGCCGGGAATTGGAGTGACTGAGTTCGAGTACGTTCATCACGGGACGGTGTCCGAGGTGGACGTAGGGCTGGTGGAGTTCCACGCCGGCTCCCAGCGCTGACTTTTGCGGCGATTGGGTTTCGTATTCTCCGCATGTTATGCGGAGAATAGATGCTATAATAACCGCAGGAGTCGCGGAGAATGTACATCCACGAGCTGCCCGGCT
>DATNLV010000373.1:0-17653 GCA_035602665.1 Bryobacteraceae bacterium
CCTCCCGGATACAGTGGACAGCGAGACGGTGAAGGCTGACTACCGGAGCGGCGTCCTGACGGTGACCTTGCCGAAGAAAGAGGTCGCCAAGCCGAAGACCATCAAGATCGGCGTGGACGGAAACTGACCAAGGCGGCGGCAGCAGGGCAGGGGCGGGCCTTCGAGCCTGCCCTTCGCGCCCGGCCGGCGGCTCGCTCTCAGGCCTTGGGGGGAGCGGCGGGATCGTCCGGCGGAGCCGTCGCGCCCTTCAGTCCGTCCTTGAAGCTGCGGATGCCTTGAGCAAGCCCTTTGCCGAGTTCAGGTAGTTTCTTCGGACCGAAAAACAGAATGGCGATCACCAGAATCACCAGCAGGTGTTGGGGTCGCAGAAGATCTTCAATCATAAAAGCGCTTCCTTAGGATACACGTACTCGCTGCCCGCCCGCTGCCGGACGGTCAACTGGATCCTATAAACGATTGTGACAGAATGGGAGACGGGAGGCAATCCTTGAATCATCTGAAGACGGCCCTGCTGCTGGGGCTGCTCAGCGGCGTGTTCCTGGTGGTCGGCGAGGCCTTCTGGGGGCGGAACGGCCTGATCATCGCCCTACTGTTTGCCGCGGGGATGAACTTCTTCAGCTACTTCTTCTCCGACAAGCTGGCGCTGGCGATGTACTCCGCCCAGCCGGTCAGCCCGTCCGAGAATCCGGAGGTGTACCGGCGCCTGGCGCCCATCGTTCAGGGTCTCACTCAGCGCATGGGACTGCCCATGCCCAAGCTGTTCGTGATTCCGGACGAATCGCCCAACGCTTTCGCCACCGGCCGCAACCCGCGGCACGCCTCGGTCGCCGTGACCGGGGGCATCCTGCGGATCATGGACGACCGCGAGCTGGAGGGCGTCCTGGCGCACGAACTGGGCCACGTCAAGAATCGCGACATCCTGACCAGCTCCGTAGCGGCCACCATCGCGCTGGCCATCACGCTGGTGGCGCGCATGGCCTTCTTTTTCGGCGGCAGCCGCGACGACGACGACCGCGGCAACGCGCTGAGCGGCCTGCTCATGCTGATTGTGGCCCCGTTCGCCGCCCTGCTGATCCAGATGTGGATCTCGCGGACGCGCGAGTTTGCCGCGGACGCGGCGTCGGAGCAAACCACCGGCAGCCCCTATCCCCTGATCTCGGCGCTCGGGAAGCTGGAATCGGCCTCGAAGCGGATTCCGATGGACGCCTCGCCGGCCACCGCTCACATGTTCATCATCAAGCCCTTCAGCGGCCAGGCGCTGGCGGGACTGTTCTCGACCCATCCCCCCACCGAAGAGCGAATTGCCCGGCTGAGGGAGATGGCTCTTCCAAAGCCGATCCGTTGAAAACCGTCCACATCACTCGAAAAGGCGCGGACCGGCTGGCCTCGGGACATCCCTGGATCTTCGCGTCCGACGTGGGAGACCGGGGCGGCGCCGGGGGCGGGGAAGCGGTCCGGGTGGCGGATCCCAGGGGCCGTTTCGTGGGCGTGGCGCACTACAGCGAGGCGTCCCAGATCTCGCTGCGCCTGCTGAGCCGCGAGCCCGAGCCGATCGGCCGGGAGTTCTTTATGCGCCGGCTTCGCGACGCCGCCGAGTTCCGCCGCCGTGTCGCCGCGGGGGCCGAGGCCTACCGCTTGGTGCACGCCGAGGGCGACCGCCTGCCCGCGCTGATCGTCGACCGGTACGGAGACTACCTGGTGGTGCAGACCCTGGACCAGGGGATGGACCGCGCCAAGGCCGAGATCGTCGCCGCGCTCGAGGAGCTCTTCGCGCCGCGCGGCATCGTCGAACGGAACGACTCGGCCGTGCGGCGCCACGAGGACCTGCCGCTAACGACCGGCATGCTCGCCGGCGCCGAGCCGCCACCGCTGGTCCCGGTGCGCATGAATGGCCTGCTGTTCCATGCCGACCTGCTGCACGGCCAGAAGACCGGCGTCTTTCTCGACCAGCGCGAAAACTACCTGGCCGCCGCCGGCCACGCGCACGGCCGCGCGCTCGATTGCTTCACGTCCACGGGCGGCTTCGCGCTGCACATGGCGTCGCGGGCGGAAAGCGTCGTCGCCATCGACACCTCGGAATCGGTGCTCGAAGTGGCCAAGCGCAACCGGGCCGCCAACGGGATCGAGAACGTGGAGTTCCGCGAAGCCAACGTGTTCGACTTCCTGGCCGCGGAGCGCGGCGCGCGGCGACGTTACTGCACCATCGTCCTCGATCCGCCCGCGTTCTCGAAGTCGCGCCAGACGGTGGACAGCGCGGCGCGCGGGTACAAGGAGATCAACCTGCGTGCGCTGGAACTGCTCGAGCCGGGCGGCGTACTGGTCACCTGCTCCTGCTCGCACCACGTGCCTGAATCGCTGCTGCTCGAAATCGTCGCGGAGGCGTCGCTCGACGCGGGCCGCACGCTGCGGGTGCTGGACCGCCGCACGCAGGCGCGGGACCATCCCATCCTGCTCACCGTTCCCGAGACCCACTACCTGAAGTGCCTGGTGCTCGAGGTGCTGTAGCCGATGTCCTCGCCCGCGATCTCTCCTCCGAGCGCTAGCCGTGGGGCTTGCGCCCTGGTCGCGATCTTGTCCGCGCTCCTGATTCTTGCGTGGACCGCCGCTCGCATCCACTACGCGTTTGGCGGGAACTGGACGGCGGTATTCTGCTCCGGCACGAACTTCCCCTTGCCGCCCGACCTGGATGCGGGAACGGTTCGCGTCCAGGGCACTGGCTACGATGGCCAGTTCTATCGCCTCCTGGCGCACGATCCATTTTTCGAAAAGGGCTACTTCCACTACGTGGACGCGCCACAGTTGCGCTTTCGCCGGGTGCTGGTTCCGCTGGCGGCATGGCTGGCCGGCTTCGGGCAGCCCGGTTGGATCGACCCCGCGTACATCGCCGTCGAGATGCTCTTCCTCGCGTTGGGCACTTACTGGTGCGCGCGGTTGCTGGCGCGCCGCGGCCACTCTGCGTTTTGGGGATTGCTGTTTGCGGTTGTGCCCGCCTCGGTGGCTTCCTCCGACCGCATGCTGGTGGACGGGCCGCTCACAGCGCTCTTTGCCGGGTTCCTGCTGTACTCGGAAGAGGAGCGCTGGGGCCGTGTGTGGGTGTTGGCCGCCCTGGCCGCCCTCACACGCGAGACGGGACTGCTGCTGGGCGCGGCGCTGGTGATGGATCGTCTGTTGCATCGCGACTGGCGCCGGGCGGCATGGTTTGCTTCGAGCGCGATTCCGGCGGTCGCCTGGTACGCGGTCCTCGCGGCGCGGCTACCCCAGGACATGCCGTCGCCTGCCATGCTCACGGTACCCGCCTGGGGTCTGCTGCAGCGCCTGCTTTGGTTCCGTCCTTATCCCGATCCGCGCGTGCAACTGGTGTTGCGAGTC
The DNA here is from genome assembly GCA_035602665.1 of Bryobacteraceae bacterium. GTDB lineage: Bacteria > Acidobacteriota > Terriglobia > Bryobacterales > Bryobacteraceae > DASWZN01. Next base: position 3,370 of record DATNLV010000373.1, read on the forward strand.
ACCGATATTCTGGCCGTACTTGGTCTGGTCGCGAGCGTCGTCCTGGCCGCGCGCTGGCTCCTGGGTCGCCGCCTGGGACCTGTGAGCCTCGCTGTCGGTTTCTTTGCGGCACTGGCGCTGGTGCTCGGCGCGCCGGTGATGAGCGAAGCATTTGCCTTCGGGCGTCCCGTCTCTCCGCTGCTGTTGTGGGTCATGCTCGAGGCGGTCTCTCGTAGGCGGTGGATCGCCCTGGCCCCGCCGCTTCTGATATCGCTTAGCGTCGGTGTTGTGCTGGTCAGACCGTTCGTGGAAGTCGTGAAGGGGATGATCGGGTCCGCTCCCTGACGGTCGCGGTTCGGTGCTGGGGCCACCGGCAGCACTGAACCGCGCGCGTAAGCAAGCGGACGGCCGCCCCTGCGGCCGGCGGATCGGGTATGCTGAGTCAGAACGCATCCCGGAGGTCACCATGTTTCAGGTCGCTTCGGAACATCCGCTTTCGGCTGTCGAGGCTGCGCTGCGCCACGCCGCGCAACACGAGGGGTCGAGCGTACTCAGCGTCATCCATGTTGGCCAGCACCTCGGCGAGTCCGCTTCGGCCGAGGACGCTTTCGTGTTCTCGATCTGCGCCGGCGAGCTCTACGCCGCGCTGCTAGCCGCCGATATACGCATCGCCGCCTTCCTGCCCTGCCGCATCGCGGCGTATAGCGAGGGCGGGCGCACGACGCTGGCCACCGCGTCGCCGCTCGATCTCTGCCGCCCGCTGAACCGCACGGACCTGGCGCCGCTTCTCACGCCGCTCGGTGATCTCCTGCGCCGCATCATGGAGGGAGCGGCTGCGTCACGAGCCGTCGCGGCGGCCGCCATCGCTGGCGTACACACTGGCGGACTCGGCGCCACGGAGGACCAGATGAGCGTCCGCGGCTCGATCCCGCAGCGCATCGATTGCAAGGGCACCAAGGTGGAGGACCTGGCCGGCACGGGTACCTACGACGCGCAGGGTGGCTGATGGAGATCAGCCGGCGCAGTCTGCTGTTGGCGACCGCCGCATCCGCCGCCCAGCCGAAGCTTGGACTGCCCGCGGCCAGCCCTGACGCGCCCGTTCCGGGCCGCCGCTTCCGCGACGAAGCGCTGCGCGAGATCGCTTTTCCGCTGGGCGGCATCGGGACGGGCACGGTTTCTCTGAGCGGTTTCGGAGGGCTGCGCGACTGGGAGATCTTCAACCGGCCGAATAAGGGGAGCACGCTACCGTTCACGTTCGCGGCGCTGCGGATCGCGGGTGGCGGCCTGGCGGCGCCGTCGGTCCGCGTGCTGGAACGGCAGCCGCTGCCGCCCTTCTCGGGCGGTTTCGGATCGCCCCGCTCCACGGCGCTGGGCCTACCGCACTTTCCGGATGCCGTCTTCACCGGCTCCTATCCATTCGCGCACGTCCAGTTGCGGGACCCGAGCCTGCCCGTGGAAGTTTCGCTCGAAGCGTTCAACCCCATGGTGCCGCTCGACACCGAGAATTCCAGCCTGCCCGTAGCGGTGCTGACCTATCGCTTTGTGTCGCGGGCCACCGCGCCGCTCGAAGCCGCGCTGGCGTTTTCGGCGATGAACCCCGTCGGCTACGGAGGCGTGGGCGCCCTCACCGAGCGCACGGCGCCCTTTTTCGGCGGCAATCTGAACGAGTTCAAACGCCAGCCGGGCTGCCAGGGCGTGCTGATGACGTCGAGCAAGCAGCAGCGGGACGCGCGGCACTACGGCTCCATGGCGCTGGCCACCACGGACGGCGACGTCTCCTACCGCCTGACGTGGGAGCACGGCGAATGGTGGGACGACTTCCAGAAGTGGTGGGACGAATTCCTGGGCAAAGGCCGCTTCGAGAGCCGGCCGGCTGAGCCTTCCAAAGACGGCGGCACCGAGTTCGCGACGCTGGCCAGCCATTTCTCGCTCGCTCCCGGCGAATCGCGCGAGATCGTTTTCGTGCTCGCCTGGCACTTTCCGAACATCGAGAACTACTGGAGCGGGAAGGAGCACGAAGGCCAGGTTCTGCGAAACCAGTACGGCGTTCGCTGGGGCTCCGCCTGGGAGCCGGCGGCCTACATGCTCGCGAACCTTGCGTCGCTACGCGCGCGCTCGCTCGGCTACCGCGACGCGCTGTATGGGTCCACGCTGCCCGAGCCGGTGATCGACGCCGTATCGAGCCAGGCATCGATCCTGCGGACCACAACCGTGATGGTGGCCGAGAACAAACTGACGCTGGCCTTCGAGGGCTGCGGCGACAACGAGGGCTGCTGCCCCATGAACTGCACGCATGTGTACAACTACGAGCAGGCCATGGCGCACCTGTTCCCGGACCTCGAGCGCAGCATGCGCGAGACCGATTTCCTGGTCAACATGCGGCCCGACGGCAGCATGAGCTTCCGCACTCCCGTGCCCTTGCACCAGGGCGGAAACGACGTCCACCCCGCGGCCGACGGCCAGATGGGCTGCGTCATGAAGGTGTACCGCGAGTGGCAACTATCCGGCGACGACGCCTGGCTACGGCGCCTGTGGCCGCAGGTCAAACGCGCGCTCGAGTACGCCTGGGTGCAGTGGGATGCCAATCGCGACGGCGTGATGGAAGGCCAGCAGCACAACACTTACGACATCAATTTCTACGGCCCGAATTCGATGATGGGCAGCCTGTACCTGGGCGCGCTCGTTGCCGCGTCGCGGATGGGCCGTCATCTCGGCGACGATGCGGCCGCAGCCGCGTACGAAGCGGTGCTGGCCGGCGGCGGGAAGAAACTCGACGGCTTGCTCTGGAACGGCGAGTATTACGTGCAGAAGGTGGACGAGACCAAGCAAGCCGCGGCCAAGTATCAATACGGCGAAGGATGCCTTTCCGATCAGCTGCTGGGACAGTGGTTCGCCGAGGTGGCGGGTCTGGGCAAGCTGCTGCCGCGGGAGCACATTCGCGGCGCGCTTGGTTCCATCTACCGGTACAACTTTCGGCGGGGCTTCGAGAGGTTTGCGAACGCGCAGCGGATTTACGCGCTCAACGACGAGGCGGGTTTGCTGTTGTGCAGTTGGCCGCACGACAAGCGCCCCGCGCTTCCCTTCGTTTACTCCGACGAGGTCTGGACGGGAATCGAGTACCAGGTGGCGGCCCATCTGATTTACGAGGACATGGTGGAGGAGGGGCTCAGCATCGTCGAGGCGGTTCGCGGGCGCTACAACGGCGCGCGGCGGAATCCGTGGGACGAAGTCGAGTGCGGCCACCACTATGCCCGCGCGATGTCGAGCTGGTCGCTGCTGCTGGCACTCTCGGGCTTCGGCTACTCCGCGCCGGCCAGGGAGATGCGGCTTCGCCCGCGCGTCTCCGCGGCCGACTTCCGCTGCCTGTTCTGCGCCGGATCGGCGTGGGGTGTCTACTCGCAGAAGACCGCGGCGGGAACCATCGACGCAGCGGTGGCGGTGGAAGAGGGACGGCTGGAACTGGAGACGCTCCGCGTGCCGTTCGCCGGCGAGAAGGCAACGGTGGTTTCGTCGCATCCCGTGGCGGCTACGACCGTCGATCATGGCGAGCTGGTCCTGCGTTTCAAGCGTGCGGTTCAGCTAGCCGCGGGAGCGAAGCTCACCGTGTCGGCGACGTCGGAGTGAAGGAGCCAACTAGGGTTCTGGTCCGGCGTTTTGATGCGGCAAAGCCAATCAGCATTGCTCCACCGAGCACCGTAGCCAACGTTCCAGGTTCGGGTGTTGTTGCGATAACGGTCTCGACTGGGGATGGGTTGTTCTGGAAGAAAAACACGAAGCCTCCGGATGCCGGCTCGAACACAGTCTGCTCAAGGGGGTTCGGGTTCCCGAAGACCTCTGGTGTTAGCAATGCCAGTACATCCTGGCCGGAGTCATTCAGAACGAAACTACCCCTGTCAGTACCACCGAAATTGAATAACAGTTCGGTGGGGGTGGCGGTCAAGTCAGTACCGCTGACCGAAAAGCCGAATGGGGCCGTTGGCCCGAATGGGTTACTTCCTGTCTGGTAGAAGTAGACAGACGTTATGTCGGAGCTGTCCAGCGGGGTTGTGGTGTTCCCGTCCGTGGTGATCGTGTAGTATGCCGTGTCATGTGGGCCCGTTACGGACCCGGTGTAGGTGATCGGGCTGGCATAACAGGATGCGCAAAGCGCGAAAGCGATGTACAGGGCCTTGTGCGAATGCTGTGTTGTATCCATGTGCGGGAATCCTGTTTCGTGCTTTTACAGCACCGCGTGCATGCCGTTTTGGAGAGATGGCGTCTCTGGGGGCGCAGGGGGCGGTGTTCCTCTGTCCATCCAAGCCTAGCATCATTGCGGCTGGAGCGGTCCGGAATGAGTACCGATGGCACTCGCAGAAGACCGCGGCGGGAACCATCGCCGCAGCGGTGGCCGTGGAAGAGGGACGGCTGGAGTTGGAGACTCTCCGCGTGCCGTTCGCTGGAGAGAAGGCAACGGCCGTTTCGTCGCATCCGGCGGCGGCAGCCGTCGAGCGTGGCGAGCTGGTCCTGCGGTTCAAGCCGGTGGTTCAGTTAGCTGACTTCGATTGCCTTTCCGGACCCTGAATGCATCGCATATTCGGGTAGACGAGCCGGCCTTCGGGCGGCGGAACCCCGTATTGTGGGTGCACTGCACGCCGGCGGTTACCTGGTCTCGGACTCAGAGTTCGCGCCTGCAGCCGACTGTAGCCCACTATAATCCCGCAGCTTGGCTATACGCCATGCCCGATAGAGACCGCCGACATCTGGTGTCCATTCGGCAAGGAGCACCAGGATGAGCAGTTCTTCCGAGTACGCCAGGACGCCGAGGGCGATGGCTGGGTAGAATATCCAGTCGACATATCTCCAGAAGAATAGCGAAAGTACGAAGATCGCCAGAGCACTGGAGGCGACGCGCACCAAAAAAGTATGGAAGCTGGAGATCCGTCCGTAACGGAATACGGCGATCGCGACTTCCGCCAGATAGAGAGATACAACGATCAGCACAGGCACCCGATGCGCGACGATCGTCTCCCTATAAAACGTCCAAAGTCCACCAATCGCGACGAGCTGAACGAGGACATCACCCGCGGAGTCAAGGAAGGCGCCGAGGTGCGACGTCCAGTCAAACCTCCGGGCGATCCATCCGTCAAGGATGTCGCTCAATATGCAAGCAACCAGCAGCCATTGGAAGAGCCTCCGGTTCTGCTCCAATGTGGCAGTCAGGAGAACCAAAGCCGCACCAATTCTGGCGAGCGAGATCCCGTTGGGGATGTAACGCCACCAGGCTCGGGCGTGTCTTCGTGTGCTCATCGCGAGATTCAAAGACCCTCGAGCAGCCCAGACCGCTACGGTGGGTGACATCCCCGAGTATGGCAGTACAGCGGCCATCGGTGTGCCATAGCGATTGCGCACTTCCCGCCTCCGTTGCCAGGTAGGCTACTATTGAACGTGACGATAGGCTTGTTGCTCCCGCAATTGGTCGCCCTCGCCGGCTTACCGCTACCGGCAGCGGTCAATAGCGCAACCGCCCAGCCCACTGCCACTGAGGTCGTCGAGCGCATGGTGCAGGCCGAAAGCCGCCGGAATACCGCGTATGTCGGATACACCGGAATGCGGCGATACAGTCTTCAGAACAAGCATTTCAAGAAGCCCGCCGAAGCGGTGGTCCGCGTGGTTTGCACAGGTACCGGCGCCAAATCGTTCCAGGTTCTCTCTGTGACCGGGTCTCGCCTCATCGGTGATCGAGCCATTCGGAAGATGATTGAAGCCGAGGCCGAGGCCAGCCAGACCGGAGAGCACGAGCAGAATCGGATCCTGCCAAAGAACTACGATTTTCGGTTGCTTGGTACGGAAGTCGCCGACGGACGCTTGAACTATGTGTTGGAGATCCTCCCCAAGACCAGCTATCGATTTCTTGTCCGGGGACGAATCTGGGTGGATGCGAAGGAATACGCCATCACAAGGGTCGAGGGAAGCCCTGCAAAGAACACGTCATTCTGGATCCGGGATGTCCGGATCGTCCTGCGTTATTCGCGGACAGGACCTTTCTGGCTGCCTCTACTGAACGAATCCCGCGCCAATGCCCTAATCCTTGGGGAAACCCGACTGACGATCGCCTATTTCGATTACGTCGTGAACGGGCAATACAATCGCGAGGCGCTGTCGGCGCGGCCTGGAGAAACACCAGACGGAAGCCCGCCGCACTGACTGCGTGCTGCCTGATGTTGGGAGAGCAATTTCGCCTGCGGATCGACTGAGGTGTTCAGCGAGGCAAGGGCCGCCTTTCCGTACGATCATCGTGTCGAGTTGGGCGGCGCGCGCCCAGCGCTCCGGCGGCTGGAATCCGCAATTGAGCACGGCTGCGATCGCACCTCTCGCGACGCCGAAGGCGTAAGGTTCATTGAGAGCGCCGGAGTAGAGAAGCAGTTGGAACGCTTCCTGGGGAGCCAAACGAATCGACCGCTGAATCTGGCAAGAGTACGGACGGCCGCAATTGCATATGCCTTTTGTGGAACACCACATCGAGCTAACTTACAATGAACCCATCACGCGGCCTTTGCGGGCCGGCCGTGCGGAGCGGATCAAATGATTGCCTCTTCGTATAAGCTGACGGCTGTCCTGTTCGGCATTGGCGTCACGCTTCACAATATCGAGGAAGCGATGTTCCTTGTAGACTGGTCCCGCTCTCACTTCAAACCGTGGTTCGAGCCAGACCGCAAGATATATTGGGCCGTGACCTCGTTGGTTAGCGTGGTGATCTGGATTCCGGTTGTTGGCGTCTGCGTTTCGAAGGAGAGCTCCTCTTTTCAAAACGCCCTCTCGGGATTTGCCCTCGCCATGGCAATCAATGCACTGCTGCCCCACTTACTGATCAGCCTGGTCAAGCATTCTTATTCGCCCGGAGTGGAAACGGGGATGCTCTTCAACTTGCCCCTTGGCGTGTTGCTGATTCATGAGCAGTTGAGCGACCGCGCCCTCTCGCCGGTCGAGTTCTGGCGGGCAGCGGTCTTGTACGCGCTGCTATTGGCCGTAGGCGCCTTCGGAAGCCTGTACGCCGCCCATGCGATCGTTGCCGCAAGGAAGGGATGAGCTTGAAATCGATACGGTCCGCTCAGATCCGGTGGATTCTTTGAAGGCCCGGCCAACGGTCGAAATCACCGTCGAAGCTGAGAATCGATCGAATGCCGTGGTGCTCCATCACCGCAATGTGAACCGCGTCTCGGGCGGACAGGAGCGCACGATTCTGGGCGATCTCCCCGGCCCGTAAAACCGCCGTCTTGTCCACGGGGAACACTTCGTCGACAATGTCCAGCGTAACCTGAAGCGCGGGTGCGATCGCTTCCCGCTTCTCAATCGCTGTATACCGATGCAGAATCTCCCGCAAGACCTCGGCGTCGGTCACCAGACGCTGCCCCGCGGCAATCAGGCGCTCCAGGATGACTTGCGCCTCGGTCTTGTGCGGATGGGCTGCGCCTATCAGGTACATCGGGATGTTGGAATCGATGAAGATCACCCCTGGTAGCCTCGCTCGATTTCGCTCAGCATCTGCTCCAGGCCGGCGGTGGGGAATGAGAACTGCGCGCCCCGCCGAACTGCCTTCAACTTCGTTTCGGGGTCAATCACCGGCCGGCTCGCGCGTGCGTCCCGAAGCGCTCGCCGGACCCACTCACCCACCGTCAAACGCTCGCGCTTGGCCAAACGCTGAATGTCGGACATTTCGGGATCGGAAAGCACCACTTGAAGACGCTTACTCATGCCGTGAGTATAGCATGATCAGACACGGAGTAACCATCTTGAAGGGCGGAGGCCGCGCCGGGTGGTTCGCGGATCTCCGCGGTCGGGCGTTCGACCACACTCAGGTGGGACACTGATCGTGTCAGGTCCAGCCATGCCAACCAGGATGCCCGCACTCTTCATCGGCCACGGGAATCCGATGAACGCCCTGCTTCGGAATCGCTACACCGAAGCATGGGCGAAGATCGGGGCCGATGTCCCCCGTCCCAGCGCCGTGCTGTGCGTGTCTGCCCACTGGTACATTCCCGGCGTCGCCGTGACCGTGAACAGCGCGCCGCGGACGATCCACGATTTCGGCGGCTTCCCGCCTGAGCTGTACCGGGTTCAGTACCCCGCGCCGGGCGACCCGCAGCTCGCGCGCCGCGTCCAGAAGCTGCTTTCTCCGATGGCGGTGGCGCTCTGGGAGGACTGGGGACTCGATCATGGCACGTGGTCGGTGCTGAAGCACATGTACCCGCGGGCGGATGTCCCGGTGGTGCAACTCAGCATCGACGAAACACAAGCGGGCCGCTTTCACTACGAGATCGGCCAGCGCCTGGCGCCGCTGCGTGAGGAGAATATCCTGATCGTGGGGAGCGGCAACCTGGTGCACAACCTGCATGCTTACGCGTGGGGCACGCACGCCGCCGAACCCTATGAATGGGCCGTCAGGTTCGAACGGCGGGCGCGAGAGATCCTGATGGCGGGCGAGTACGCTTCCCTGGCCGGCTACGAGAGTCTCGAGCGCGATGCCTTACTCTCGGTTCCCACTCCCGATCACTACCTGCCGCTTCTCTATGTGAGTGGCGCCGCGGTGAAAGGGGATGCAGTCAGCTATCCTGTCGAGGGCATCGACGGAGGTTCCATCTCGATGCTGGCCGTTCGCGTCGGTTGAGCCGTCAGCTACGGCGCCGTCGCAGGATCCCGATGCCGAGGCCCGCGCTCATGAGCAACAGCCATGTGGCCGGCTCGGGGACGGTTCCGTTGAGAACGATGTCGTAGTTGACCAAGTCGGTGTCCGGATTCGCAGCGGCGTTACCGTCCCACCCGCCGAGCGGGTCGGTTGAAGAAGGACCAACCACATCGGTCGACGAGACCGGGTTGAAAATCTCGTTGCTGAGCGTATCGAGGGGGTAATTGAAACTACGCGAAATCGCCAGGAAGTAGATTCCGGCCGGCAGCGCCGCTCCACTCGTGGGGCACGGATTCGAAACGCCGGCGGAGGGCAGGCACGACAGGGTGTTCGACCCGGAAATGTCGTCGTTCATCAGGACGCCAACGCCGCTCGAGTTAAACAGGCTCAACACCGTGTCCGGTATGCCGAATGCGCCCGGCAGCCTGGTGAAGGCGGAGAAGTCCAACGGCTCTCTGTTGACAATCTTGAATATGCTGACATCGTTCGGGTTTGTACCGCTAAGGGTTCCGGTGATCTCGGTCGGGAACAGGCCCAGGCCGGTCAGATCCTCGGCGGTGGCGATCGTCGATCCAGCGTTGTTGGCGACGATGAGATTCGCGGAGCAAACCGGGACCAGACTCAGACTCAGCAACAAGGCGCAGATACAAATCGACGTTCTCAACGAGAGCCTCCTTCGGCTAGCGGTTTTTAATAGTTTAACCGGATGTCTCGCGAAAGACAAGGTAAGGACACAGAAAAAAGAGACGGTTCGCCTCGCGCCGCCAGGTCCTGGAAGTACTAACCTTGCGAGTCCATCGTGGCGAACCGCGACGGGTGGCCCGGCGCCACCATGTGGCCCCGGCGCGCTATGCACCGCCCAGGGCACCTGGAACAGGCGGCTTGACATTTTGAGCGGATTCGCGTTAGATGGCGGTATCGACGTTGTTCCAGGACATCCATTTTCAAACAGGAGAACTGTCGTTATGCGCCCGCTCTGCATCCTGACTACGACAGCGCTGCTTTGCAGCTCTGCGATCGCCCAGACTCATTTCCCGGTGGCGGATGTATCCTCATCCGCCTATAAGGGAACACTTACAAAAGCGCCGTATGCGCCGCCCGCGCAGAGCACTTTGACGGGGCAGGTTCAAGTGGCGATCAAACTAACCGACCCGCCGCTGGTGGTTGCGGTCGGCGCTAACGCCAAGCAGAACGGCATCAAGATGACCGCCGCCCAGCAGCAGGCCTATCTGGCGCAGTTGAAGCAGAAGCAGGACGCGGTGATGACGCAGGTGCGGGCGCTGGGAGGGGTGGAACTCGGGCGCGTCAGCAAAGGGCACAACGCGGTCATGGTCTCGATCGATGCCCGCATGCTTACGGTCCTTCACGGCATCAGCGGCGTAACCGCCATACGTCCCATAACCGACTACACGATCTCCGCCGGCGTCAGCCTCAGCGGGCAGCCCGACCTTGCCACCACGCTCACCTACGTGGGCGGCGTAGCGGCTCACAACAGCGGCTACAACGGCCAGGGCGTTCGTATTGCCATGCTGGATACCGGCATTGACTACACTCACTACAACCTGGGCGGCTCGGGCAACGTGGCCGACTACAACACCGCGAAAGCCGCGGCCGCTACCACACCGCCGGCGAGTCTGTTTCCGACCACCAAGGTGATCGGTGGTTACGACTTCACCGGCGAGGTGTGGCCGAACGGCCCCTTGGCGCCCGACCCGAATCCTCTCGACCTCAACGGGCACGGCACCCTCACTTCCGATACGGCCGCCGGCCACAGCCTGGACGGCATTCACTTCGGCGCCGCCCCCAACGCGCAGTTGTACGCGGTAAAGGTCTGCAGTTCCGTGGCCTCCTCTTGCAGCGGTGTCGCGATGGCCGAGGGCATGGATTTTGCTCTTGACCCGAACCACACGGGCACCTTGAACAACGCCGTGGATATCATCAGCATGTCCATCGGCGGATCGTTCGGCCAGCGCGAAGACGACGTCAGCGAGATGTTTACGGACGTTGTGAACTTCGGCATCGTGGGCGTAGTCTCGGCCGGCAACGATGGGGACATCCCGTATATCCTGGCGCACCCGGCGTCTACTCCGGAAGTGCTGTCGCTGGCTGCGACCACCAGCGTGGTGTCGTACGGAATTCCGCTCATCGTGAATTCGCCCGCCAGCATCGCCGGGACCATTTCCAATACAGCCACCATCGATTGGGCTCCGGTGAACACGACGGTTACAGCCAACGTGGTCTATGTCGGACGGGGTTGCCCGGCCGGCTCGATTGGTACGGGGAGTCCCGCGGACACGTATCTCGCCAATCCCAGCGGTGTGATCGCTCTCATCGATCGTGGCGCCTGCGCCGTGAGTCTGAAGGTGGACCGGGCGGTGGGGACCGGCGGTGCGATTGGTGTCATTATCGGCCTGGTAGCGCCCGGTGATGCGATCTCGTTCTCCAATGGCGGCGGAACGCACTTCGCGCCGACGCTGGTCATCACTCAGGCGGCTGCCACGTCCATCAAGACCGCGGTCGGAACGGTCAACGCGACCATGAGCCCGAACAATGCCATCTCCACGGCAACCAACGTGGCCAGCTATTCCTCGCGCGGTCCGAACTACAGCTACAACATGCTGAAGCCGGACATGAGCGCGCCGGGCACCATCATGGGCGCCGCGGTGGGAACCGGCAACGGCCTGGTCACCGAGAGCGGCACTTCGTTCGCCTGCCCGATCACGGCGGGATCCGCGGCGGTGCTGCTTTCCAAGAACCCCAGCTTCGCGCCGCTCGACGTGAAGGCGCTCCTGCTGGAGAATGCCGAGCCGCTCGTTTATAACAATGCCCTCACGCAGCCTGGAGTTCTCGGACCCATGAGCCGCGTCGGCGGCGGCGAGCTGCGCGTTGAGAAAGCCGTGTCGTCGACCACCTCGGTTTGGGATACCAGCAATCCGCTGGCGGTCAGCATGTCGTTCGGCACTTACCGTCTCAGCGCCAACCAGACTTTCAAGAAGAAGGTGGCGATTCGTAACTACGCCGCCACCAGCCGCACGTATGCGATCAGCAACACGTATCGCGACGCGCCGAATACCACCGGCTTTACTCTCAGCTTCCCGTCCAGTGTTGTCGTTCCGGCGAACAGCAGCGTGAGCATCACGGTCTCGGCGACGGTAACTGCCGCTTCGCTTCCGGCCTGGACCCTCAACGGGGGCGCCCAGGGAAGCAATGGCGAGCTACTCAACACGGTTGAGTACGCCGGCTACCTGACCGTCAGCGATGCGAACGACAGCGTTCACCTGCCCTGGCACATCCTGCCTCACCAGTCGGCCAACGTGCAGGTCGGCGCCGGTCCCCTGGTGGTGGGCGAAGACCCGGTGAACCTTGCAGTCACCAACCTGTCGGCGCCGATCGCCGGCCCGGCGGACGTTTTCTCGCTGACCGGAACCGGCGTCCAATTCCCGCCGTCGGTGCTTCCGGCGCCCGGCAGCGATTACGCCGTGATCAACCTGCAGTCTACCGGCGTTCGACTGGTGTGCATCGCCACCTGCACCACCACCCCGGTTTATGGCGTGCAGTTTGCGGTCACCACATTCGGCCAAAGATCCCATCCCGACGTTCCGGCGGAATTCGACATCTACATTGACGCCAACAACGATGGCACGCCTGACTTCGACATCTTCAATGAGGATATCGGCCTCGCTACCACCGGTACCACCTTCAGCGGTCAGAATGGCGTGTTTGTGGCCGACCTTGCTGCCGGAACGGCCACTGGCCCGTATTTCTACACCGTTGCGGACCTCGATTCCGCGAACCTCATCCTGACGGCCCCGTTGAGCGCCCTGGCCAATTCCACCGCCAGCCTGGCGACCAACAGCCCGTTCAACTTCTCCGTTTACACGTTCGACAACTACTACACCGGCAACCTGACCGACGAGATTACCGGGATGCAGTACGAACTCGACATGCCGAGGGTGTTTCCAGCCGCGACGAGCTTTTCCGTGCCGGCCGGGTTTTCCGGCTCGCTCTCGATCTCTCCAAACGGCTCTTACAACGGCAACTCTCCGTCGCAGAAGGGCCTCCTGTTCCTGTACACGCATGGGAAGACAGGGCAGGAATCCAGCGAGGTACCGGTCACCGTTGAGTCTGAAGCGCCGTAAGGTGGTCTCGCTAAGCCCGTTGCGGAACGCGCTTCCGCAACGGGCACGCGTTGCCTGGCTTTTCGGTACGGTTGGTGCTGCAGTCCATGTCCGGTACTGAGAGTTGGTGCCCTGTCTCGTGGGCTGCATGGTTCCGCTAGCGTGTCCTATCGCCGTCATGAGTTGACCAAACGGAGTGAGGTCTGCGGGCGTTGTGGGCGGGTGGGGAGGGCTCACCGGTACGCAGTTCGAGGCCAACTGGTGGCCGCGCTGAGCCCGGATGCGGGCATGATCCACGCCGACGGCGCGCAGATCCTGCAGGTGATCATGAACCTGGTCCTGAACGCGCGCGATGCGGTGGAGGCGGGAGGCCGGATCATGATCGAGACCTCGAGCGAGACGATCGGAGCTGGCGAGTACGCGATCCTGTCCGTCCTAGACAACGGCGTGGGGATGGGCGAGGAGACCAGGACCCGCATCATCGAACGGTTCTTCACCACCAAGGGACGCGGGAAGGGCACCGGCCTGGGCATGGCGACGGTGTACGCGATTGTGAAGCAGGCGGGCGGCGAGATTGCCGTCGTGAGCGCGCCGGAGCGGGGCACGGCGATCCGGGTCTATCTGCCGCGGGTCAGGCCGGCTGCGGCGGAGCCGGGCGCGGGGCCGGAGGTGGGCCTACGGCATCGCGGGACCGAGACGGTGCTGCTGGTCGAGGACGAGGACGAGGTGCGCCGGCTGGTTTCAGGCGTGCTGGAACACCACGGCTACACGGTGCTACCCGCGGCGCGGCCCAACGAGGCTATCGCTCTCTGCACGAGCCACGGTGGGGCGATCGACCTGCTGCTGACCGACGCCGTGATGCCGGAGGTGAGTGGCCGGACGCTGGCCGCGCAGGTTGGCCTGATGCGTCCCGATTTGAGAGTGCTGCTGATGTCGGGCTATGCGGAGGACGCGCTGGAAGGGCGCGGGCTGGCCGGGGCGGGCGGGGCGTTCCTGAAGAAGCCGTTCACGCCGACTGTGTTGACGCGGAAGATTCGCGAGGTTCTGGACGGGGGGTGAGGAGAGGGCCTTTTTATCTGCGGTCGGCTTTCCGCCAGGGTGGCTACTCCTCGTTCGACAGCTTTGGGGACCCCGTCGAGTTCACGTAAGCGCCCCAGACAAGGCAAGTGCAAAAACCGAGTATGGGCAGGGAAAGTCCGATAGGTTCGGACCCATATGCCCAGAACTGTAAATACCAGAACCCGCAGTGGAAACCGACAATCAGGGCGGTGACAGGAGTCGGCAGAGTCCACCGTTTCCTTGTCCATAGGATCGCAAGGCACACATAGATGGCAACCTCGGCCGGATACCAGTGGTATTGGTGTCTGGTCCAGAACCACGCTACAGGCGAGGCGCAGATCGCAATAAGCCCCCCACCATACGCCAGGGCCCTCCCCGCCACAGAGCTCGGGCGAGCCCAACGGAAGAGGACCCAGATGCAGAACGTGAGCAAGGAAACCCAAGCAAGAAACACGACGTACCCGCC
>DATNLV010000374.1:0-7713 GCA_035602665.1 Bryobacteraceae bacterium
CTGCTGGAGGTCGCCAAGGGCGAGCCGCTGGCGCTCGAGCTGGAGCACTTCTTCGAGTGCTGCGAAACGCGCCAGCGGCCGCTGGTGGCGGGCGAGGACGGAATCCGGGCCCTCGAAGCCGCACTGGCCGTACTTGGTAAAATTGAAGAGCATTCCCGCCGGGTCGAGCAAACGTTGGCGGCCTGGAAGCGCTGACGGGCGGCCATCCGCGCGTCGGCCGAAGAGTGGTGAATGGCAGCTCTGACGCGCCCCCCGGACAATCGGATTCCTCCCGAGCTGGTTCTGGAATGGCCGAGCCTCAAACAGCCGGCCGTTCGCGGCCGGGCGTTCGCCGTCTCGTTGCTGCTGCATGCGGTGGCGGTGGTGGCGTTGGCGCTGTGGGGCGGCGGCCCGGTTCCGGTGGAGAGTCCCTCAAACGGGTTCCGCTCGTCCACGGTTCTGGTGGCGCCGCCGATGGAGTTCACGCAGACGTCGCCGAACCGCGCCAAGATCGGCAAGGAATTCACTCTGGACAACCTGACACCGCGCCCGGCGCTGCGATCGCCGGCTACGATTCCGCCACTGACGCGCAAGATGGCATCGCTGCCGGAGCCGCCCAAGGTGGCGTCCCCGGCGGGGCCGATCACGCAGTCACCGCCGGCGCCGCAATTAGGATCGAGCCAGATGCCCGGCCCGCCGCCACAGCTTCAGACGGAAGAGAAGCCGCGCCTCCCGTTTCAGACGCCGGGAGTGCCGTCGGGCGCTGTGCAGGCGGGCAGGCAGGAACTGGGGCGGCTGAAGCCTCCCGGCGAGGCGATCACCGAAGCGACGCGGGCCGCCCCTCATCCCTCCACGGGTGGCATGCAGGTGAGCGATGCCGACTTGGCGCCGAGCCTGGGTAGCGGACTCCAACAGTCGCCCACAGCCAGCCAGCGTATCCCCGCTGTCGACATGCTGAGCGACCCGGCGGGGGTGGATTTCAAACCTTACCTGATCCGCATTCTGGCGACGGTGAAACGGAACTGGCAGGCGGTGATTCCGGAGACGGCGCGACTGGGAAGGCAGGGCAGAGTGCAGATCCAGTTTGCCATCGACCGGCAGGGTGGCGTGCCGAAACTGGTGATCGCCGTGCCATCGGGGACCGATTCGCTGGACCGGGCCGCGGTGGCCGGGATCAGCGCGTCGGCTCCGTTTCCGCCGCTGCCACCGGAGTTCCAGGGCGGCGAGGTGCGGCTGCAATTCACCTTCACTTACAACATGCGGTAGTGGCGGACCGGCAGCCGCGGACGCGCGCCTGCCCCCGAGGGGCGCGGAAGCGGAGATTCGCCACCTGGATGAGCGGCCAAACAAGCGAGCAACAGACACGCGTCTTTTCCAGAAAAGCAGGTCCTGTTCGCGAGCCCTTGGGTGTCTAATGGGGACATGGGGAAGCCCAGACATCGGAGTTCGGTTCCAGGTCACGCCCGACCCGTGATTGCGCTGGCCGCCGGCGCACTCCAACTCAGCCTCTGGACGCCGGCCTTGATCGGATGCGAGTGTGCTCCTCCACCACCGCCGTGTGTTGCCTATGCGGAAACGCCGATCATATTCCTCGGTACGGTCACTGATAAGGGTTCTCTGACTCGTATGCGAGTTGACCGAGCCTACAAGGGGATTTCAAGCAACAAGACCGTGACGCTTTGGGAGCCCGGCATGTGCCCTGGTCCAAGGATGGAAGTCGGAGAACAGTATGTCATGTACACGTACTTTGACGGCACCGGCTATCTGACGGCGGGTGGGTGCACGCGCAGCAGTCACGTGAGGTACGCCGAAGAGGATTTGCGGTTCCTGAATGGTGTGGCAAGCGCGCCTCCCACAGGAACCGTGCTCGGGGAAGTCACTGTGCGGCGTGGCGGCATCTACACAACTGGCGTGCCAGCTTCGGGGGTGGCCGTTGAGATTCTGGGGAGAGGAATCCACCGCACGAGCACCAGCGATGGAGACGGGCATTTTTCCTTCTCGGGCTTGAAGCCGGGTGAGTACTCTGTCAACGCATTGCAGCCTGAATTCAAACAGAGCCAAAAGGAGAGTACGCGAACGGCAAAGGTCACGGCCCGTGCCTGTGCTGCCGTCGATCTGGTGCTCCGCAAAGAGGGGAACGGCGTTATTGCCGGGCACGTCTTCCGCGCTGATGGCACGCCAGCCCAGGCTGGAATCACGATGGAGCTGACCCGGCTGGAGCGCCGGGGCGAACAGGAGCGCTGGGAGCTCCTTATTGGTTTTTCTGTTTTGACCGACGGCAAAGGAGAGTACTCCTTCCGAGGACTACTTCCGGGTATATACAAGGTGGCGCTGAACCAATTTGTGGCCCCATCTCCACAGAACCCCTATCCAACAATGTACTGGCCTGGCACGAAGTCGGAGCAAACGGCTGGCAAGGTGGAGATCAGCGGGAATCTAGCCTCGCAACAGTGCGACTTCTATCTGCCGACTGCACTGAGAAGCAGGCCCGTCACGATCACGGTGTTACTCCCGGACGGCAGGCCGGCAAAGGGAGCGCACGCGAACATAGGGATGGACGGGGGGTTCGTGTGGGCTGGGCAAGTAGTTACCGATGCGTCGGGACAGTTCTCCTTTGGGGCCATGGAGGGATTCGACTACGAGGTCCAAGACATCCTCACCCATGACGCAATGATGAGCCCGCGTTATGTGCATTTCTCGATGGCTGACGGGTCACAGCCGGTGGTGATCAGGTTGGTTCCGAAAACGTATTGACATCGCTGCTTCGTGGCAGCAGGCGCCTGATTTCGGAGTCCAAACGCACGCGGAGGCCATCTCCGCCGGGCGCTATGCACTGTGCAATGCCGTCCCCATGATCGAGCCCCATTTTCTCCCAGCACTTCGTGACGAGTCGCCGCGGGGTCTGCTGGGCTAAGCACCGGCTCCGACCAGATGAACAAGCGGGAGAACGGCCGCCACGAATGAGGTTGGCCTGGGAGAAACGGCTGTGTTACGCTCGGAGAGGACCGGCCGCGCTATTTTCCGGCACTTCCAGCCGCATTAAGGAGTTCAACAACTACGGCAATGAATGTTCGTTCCCTATTCAGCTTGTTCTCGTCCGATTTGGCCATAGACTTGGGCACAGCCAACACGCTGGTCTATGCCAAAGGGAAAGGGATCGTGGTGAACGAGCCATCGATCGTCGCCATCAACAAGAACACGGGCGAGGTCGAGGCGGTGGGCAAAGAGGCGAAGGAAATGCTGGGCAGGACGCCAGGCAACATCGTCGCCATACGGCCTATGAAGGACGGCGTGATCGCGGACTTCAAAGTGACCGAGAAGATGCTGAATTATTTCATTCAGAAAGCTCACGGCCGCAAAATGCTGGTGCACCCGCGCATCGTGATCGGGGTGCCCTGCGAGATCACGCAAGTGGAAAAGCGGGCGGTGGTGGATTCGGCCTATCGCGCCAAGGCCAGCGAAGTACACCTGGTGGAGCAGGCAATGGTGGCGGCCATCGGCGCCGGGCTGCCGATCACGGAGCCGTGCGGCAACATGATCGTCGATATCGGCGGCGGCACTACCGACGTGGCGGTCATCTCGCTCTCCGGCATCGTCTATTCGCGCTCGGTGAGGGTGGCGGGCAATGAGATGGACGACGCCATCATGCAGTACCTCAAGCGCAAATACAACCTACTGATCGGCGAGCGCACGGGTGAGCAGATCAAGATTCAGATCGGGTCGGCGTATCCGCTGGACAAGCCGCTGACGATGGAGATCAAGGGGCGCAACCTGATTGAAGGCGTGCCCAAGACCATCACCATCGACGACAGCGAGATCCGCGAGGCGCTCTCCGAGTGCGTGGCGACGATCATGAACGCGATCCGCGTGGCGCTCGAGCGCACGCCGCCCGAGTTGAGCGCCGACATCAGCGACCGTGGCATCGTGCTGACGGGCGGAGGCGCGCTGCTGAAGAACCTGGACCGCCGTATTCGGGAAGAAACGGGCCTTCCGGTTTCGATCGCCGAAGACCCGCTCGCAAGCGTGGTGCTCGGGACGGGCAAGATGCTCACCGATTTCAAGCTGCTGCGCAAGATCTCCCTCGAGTAGGCGGGAGTAAGCTGGATACTGATGGACCTCCTGAGCCGGTACCGCAACGTTACCGTGCTTGCTCTGGTGATCTTTGCGCAGCTCATCCTGCTGGGCTACCAGGTCAAGAGCAACCAGGATATCCGCCTCATCCGCGTGTGGGCGGTAACGGCCGTGACGCCGATCGCCAAGTTGATTGACACCGTTCGGGGCGGCACGGTGGATTCGCTCGGCCGGTACGTCAACCTGCACAACCTGGCGGACGAGAACCAGCAACTCAGCAAGGACGTGGGCCGGCTGAAGCTCGAGAACCAGTATCTGAAATCCGAGTTGCGGAGCGCGGACCGCGCCGTGGCGCTGGGCGCATTCCAGGCCAGGGACCCCTCGAAGACGCTGCCGGCGCGCGTGATCGGCCTCAGCACGTCGGCAAGCTCGCGGGTGGTGTTCATCGATCGAGGGTCGCTGGGCGGGGTGATGCGCGGCATGGCGGTGATCACGCCGGACGGGATCGTGGGCAAGGTCATCGCGGCCTACCCCACCGCGTCGCAGGTCCTGCTGCTGACCGACCCGACATTCGCCGCCGGGGTGATCTCGCAGAAGCACCGCGTGCGCGGTACGCTAGTGGGGCTCGGGCAGACGTCGAAGTGCATGGTGGAGTACATCCAGAACGAGGAGAAGGTGGACGCCGGCGAATGGTTTTACACCACGGGCGACGACGGAGTGTTTCCGAAGGGACTTCCGGTGGGCACGGTGGCGAGCGCGCAGCCGGGCCAGCAGGATCAAATGGTGTACCTGGCGCCGAGCGGGTTGCAAGGCGGCCTGGAGGAAGTTCTGGTGATCCTCGAAGGCGTGCACCAGCCGATTCCGGAGGGCCAGGCTCCTGGATCGACGGTGCATCTGCAGACGCCGGCGCCGGATGAGACCGCGCCAACGGAGCCGGGCGCGCCAACCATGAGTACCGACGCGGACCGTATGCGCCAGCGGTATCAGAGGATCGGCGCGGCGGAGAATCACACGTTCGGTCAGGGGCTGCCTGGATCGAAGCCGCCGGATTTCAATCTGGACCCGGATGCGGCGGCGGCGAAGGCGAGAGCGGCGGCGACTCCGAGTGCGGCGCCGGCAGCGACGGCTAAACCCACTGCGACGACGACCAAGCCGGCTCCGGCAGGAGTTCCCGCGCAATGAGCCGCGACCGCGACCTCAGCGACCAGATCCTCATCGGCAGCGCGCGCGAGCGGGGCGTGGCGCGGTTCCGGCGGTGGGGACTGATTGCGGTGCCGCTGCTGGCGATCCTCTTCCAGGTGTACGTTCCGAGGTATTACGAGTCGCTGCGATATCTGGAACTGCCCCTGCTGGTCACCGTGTACTTCGCGCTCATGCGGCGGAGCCAGATCGCGGGGATCTTCATCGGCGCGGGGATCGGGCTGGTGCAGGATTCGTTGTCGCCGCAGCCGATCGGGGTGTTCGGACTGGATTTGACTCTGGTGGGCTACTTCGCTGCGTCGGTGGGCATGCGGATCGATGTGGAGCACGTGCTGATCCGGTTCGTGCTGGCGTTCACGCTATTCGTCTTCCACCAGTCGTTCTACTGGGCGCTGGCGCGGGCGTTTCTGGGTCAGCGGGTGCTGTTCGATCTGCAGCACACGGCGATCCTGGGGCTGCTGAACGCGGCGGTGGGGATCTCGCTGTACCACTTTCTGGACAAGCTGAAGGAATAGGGGCACACCAGCGCGGGGCCATCACGCTCACCGAAAATGGGCGTTCAGCTTTTTGATGGCGGCGTCCAACTCCGCTGGGTTGTGGATGCGGTAGACTTCACCGGAGCAGCCGCGCACCAAGTGCTCCAGGGTGTCCCGAGCCTCTGTTGGCCGCGCCGAAAGCCACATCGCTCCCCCTTGGCACGCAACTACGTCCTGTAAGCAAACCGTACGGGCGACGTTGACCCGGTGCTGGAAGTAGAACATGGGCGGGCTGGCGCGAGTCGAATCGCAGGGAAGGTCTTTCCATTTGGTCTCTTCGTCGGTGTATGGCCCCAGGAACACAAGCGCAGCGGGGCGCCGCCCCGCGGACATTTCATCGCGCAGCAGCGACTTTAGAAATCCAAGATGCGCCTGCCCCTGCTCGAGCGCCGCTACCGGTATGGACACCCGGTTGACCGACGGGAGAGTCTCCGCGAGCCCGTGAAAGTCTTCCACGCCGAATCGGTCCCGCCGGAACAACTCCCGCTGCTGATCCAGGTTGAAGGCAATCAGGCGGACTTCGTCGAACCTGCCTTCGGATAGGACGCTCGTAAGCGAGCTTAGCAGTTGGCCCTGGTCGTAAAGACTCAAGACCGTGCGCGGCCCGTACAGGCTGGCCGCATGGAAGAGCACTGTGACCCGCCGTGGCTCTCCGCTTGCGCGCGGGGGTCGCGCATTCCAGGCCAGACCGGAGACTGTCTGGATTGAGCCTGGCTCCAGGCTGAGCCGCACCTGCCGTTCGCGCCCTTTTCGAGCGGCGGTGAGGTTCAGGCCCTTCCGCGAGAGGCGCCCTCGCTGGTCGCTCACCGTTAAGTCGATGTGATAACTCCCCTCGCCCAGAAAGAAACCACCAACGAGTTCGATATCCGGCTTCGCTCCCTCTGGAACCGCGGGCAGATCCTTGACCTGGACGAAACAGACCGGCGGCCCAGGCACGTCGGTGGGCGCAACCTTCGCCACCACGCGGATCGAATTGCCTGTTCCCACGAACTGGCTGAACGGAATGCCGATTGAGTAACCCGCCTGAAAACGAAACGCGTAGGTGAGGTGGGGTTGGATGAACCTGACACTGAACTCGAGCGGCGACGCTGCCTGGAAGGCCGGGATTGCCGCACTCAGCTCGGAGCAACTGCCCTCGGTGAGCAGGTCCTGGGCACGCGCGCCTCCCAGGAAGAAGATCGGCAGGAACAGGCTGGCCGCACGCATCCACATGGAATGTGGTGAGACGCCGGTGAGGGTCCCAGTGTTACCGGGATGAGGACTGAGGGCTGCGATCTGGAGCTGGCGGAGGGAATTGAACCCACGACCCTCTGATTACAAATCAGATGCTCTACCAACTGAGCTACGCCAGCCTGAATTGCGCGCGCGGGAGATTCGGGACCGGAATGGAGCGGGAGACGGGAATCGAACCCGCAACCAACAGCTTGGAGGGCTGTGACTCTACCATTGAGTTACTCCCGCCCGGGAGCCGAACCACAGGGCCACACCTTCGCCCCGTACCATTCT
Organism: Bryobacteraceae bacterium; assembly: GCA_035602665.1. GTDB lineage: Bacteria > Acidobacteriota > Terriglobia > Bryobacterales > Bryobacteraceae > DASWZN01. The sequence continues at coordinate 7,293 of DATNLV010000374.1, forward strand.
AAAGGGAAAGCCGAGGCGGCGGCAATGGACACATGCTGAATGACGTTTTTCGCCCGGATCGCTCTACGGAACGCCGCCCGGCCGGCACAAACCTCTTTCCGTTCACTCACTTCGCCAACTGAATCTGCCCGCTTTTCAATCGCTTAAGAAAAATGACCCCCCGGCCCGCGCCCTCAGCCGCGTTACCCTCATCCCAGGCACCCGCAAATCCCGGTGCCCCAGACCCCGCTCCCAGGAGCCCCCTATGTCCACCCAAAAACGCATCGATTCCTCGCGCGCCAACGGCGCCAGGTCCCGCGGCCCCGTCACCCCCGAGGGGCGCGCCCGCTCCCGCGCGGCCGGCCTCACCCACGGACTCACCTCCGATCAGCTCCTCATCGAAGGCGAATCCGAGGAGCAGTTCAACACCCTTCGCGAAGAA
>DATNLV010000379.1:0-11224 GCA_035602665.1 Bryobacteraceae bacterium
TAGAGAATGCCGTTGGTGGCGACAACGATCGAGCGCGACGGCGTAAAGGCCAGCCCCACGATACTGGGCCCCGAAAGGAACAGCTCCGGCTGGCGATCCGCGCCGATGCGCACCACCCCGCGCCGCCCGCCCAGCGAAGCCGCTACATAGAGCCGGCCCTCGGCATCGAACGCCATGCCTTGCGGCCGCCCCAGGCCGCGGTAGAAAGTGTCCACGTCGCCCGTCGGAGCCACGCGATAAACCGAATCGAAGCTCGACGTGGTCGGCCCCGTGATGTACAGGTGGTGGTCCGGCCCGAAGGCCAGGTGGTACGCCGCAATCGACGGCTCGATCGTGGCGAACACGTAAATCTGGCGCGAGCGGCTGATCTTGAAGATCGTGCCCTGCCGGTCGCCGACGTACAGGTTCTCGTCCGGGTCGAACGCGATGCCTGTCGCGACGCCCATGCCCTCCACGTACACCGACATCGACCCCGCCGGCGTCACCTGGTACACAATGCCGTCGTAGCGGCTCGAAATGTACAGGAATCCCTCGCGATCGAAAGCCAGCGCCGTCGCGTTCATCACATCGGTGAGGAACGGCTTGGTGTTGTAGTTCAGGTCGGTCTTGTACACCGAGGCCGGCGTCTTCTGCCCGCGCGAGCCGCTCAGCGTGGTGAAGATGTTCCCGGCCGCGTCCACCGCGGGGTTCGCCACCGGGTGAATCCCGTCCACGATCTGTATGCCGATCTCGCAGGTCCAGGGCTGGCTCGCCTCCTCGCCGTTCCGTATGATCAGCTCGCCCACCGAAGCGGTCTCGGGTACGCGCGCGATCACCAGCGAATCCGAGCCGATCACCACCGGCGCGTCCACCTCGCCGAAAAACACGCGCGGCCGCGCGGACTTGGCGAAGCACTTCCCACGGATCTGGAACTCGCCGCCGGCAATAGCGGCAACCGGGGTGACCTTCGCGATCTGCGGTCTCACATCACCGTCCTTGCGATTCGCCATACTCAATAAAGATTGAAGCATCCCGCCGCCCATAAAACAAGCGCAGCGTAAATTCCAGCCATCACGTCATCGGCCACGATGCCGTAGCCACCCGGCAGCCGCTCGAGCTGCCGGACCGGAGCCGGCTTCCAGATGTCCATCACCCGGAACAGCGCGAAAGCCGCTACCCACACCGGCCACCGCGCCAGCGACGCCGCGCCGCCCAGCGCGATCCACTGCCCCACCACTTCGTCGATCACCACCAGTTGCGGGTCCTTTTTGCCGACTCGCTTCGCCGTCCGGTCGGCCGACCACACCGCCAACGGCAGCGCCGCCACCGCCAGCGCGACGAAGTAGAGCGGCCGCCAGCCCGCCCGCGCCAGCAGGATCGCGGGCACCAGCGCGCCCAGCGAGCCGAACGTTCCCGGAGCGAAAGGAGCGAGTCCGCATCCGAACCACGTCGCGAGGATCATCGCCGGGCCGCCGCCGCCCGTGCGCTCAGGCTTCACGGTCTTCGTCCTCCGGATCCGGCTCATCGACAGCCGGAACGCGGTACGTCCCGTCGGCCCAGTTGCCCAGATCCAGCAGGCGGCACCGGTCGCAGCAGAACGGCACATACGGGCCGCCGGGCGCGACGTCCTTCTTGCAGATCGGGCATTTCATAGGATCGCGAACGGGCTGGCCGTGGCGGGCCGCGGCGCCTCTTCCGTCGATGGTAGCAGCGTGCCGACCACGTCGTAGTCCTGCGTTTCCGTAACGCGCAGCATCCGCATCTGGCCGCGCGCCGGCGCCGCGCCCTCCACGTCGTTCACCAGGCACACGCCGTCGATCTCCGGCGCCTGCGTGCTCATGCGCGCCTGCCACAGCAGTTCGGTCTCCTGGGACGGCCCTTCCACCAGAACCGGAACCTCGCGCCCGCGCAGCGTGCGGTTCCGCGCGCGCGAGACTTTGCGCTGGATGCCCATCAGCCGCCGCCTGCGATTGTAAATCGTCCGCGCGTCCACCTTGCCATCCAGATCGTAGCTCCGGCTCGTCTCCTCGTCGGAGTACGAGAAAACGCCGAGCCGGTCGAACCGCGCCGCTTCGACAAACTGGCACAGCTCGTCGAAATCCGCGGCCGTTTCGCCCGGGAAGCCCACGATCATGCTGGTGCGAATCGCGACGCCTGGGATCGTCCGACGCATGCGCTCGACAAGCTTGAGGAAGATTTCGCCCGAGCCGCCGCGCCGCATGCGTTTGAGAACCTCGCGGCTCGCGTGCTGTAGCGGCATGTCGATGTACTTGGCCAGCGCGGCATGCTTCGCGATCGTGTCGAGCAGTTTCTGCGTGACCTTGTTCGGATAGGCGTACAGGAACCGCACCCACTTCTCCCACGGCGTCTCGATGCCGGCCAGCCTCTCGAGCAGCAGTGGCAGGCCGTCCGCGAGGCCGAGGTCTTCGCCATAGCACGTGGTGTCCTGCCCGATGAGGTTGATCTCGCGCACGCCGGAGGCGAACAGCTTCGTAGCCTCGGCCACCACGGACTCGAAACGCCGGCTGCGGAATTTTCCGCGAAACTGCGGGATGACGCAGAACGAGCAGGGATGGTCGCAGCCCTCGGCGATCTTGATGTACGCGTAGTGTCGCGGCGTCGCCAGCACCCGTGGCGTCAGATCGTGATAGAGATACGGCTCGACGGCATTCGCGACCGCCGCGCCCTGGCACGCCGCGACGATTTCTTCCAGCTCGTTCGTGCCGACCACGGCGTCCACTTCGGGAATGTTGCGCCGTATCTCGTCCCGGTAGCGCTCCACCAGGCAGCCCGCCACCACCAGCCGCTTCAGTCCGCCGGTCTTCTTGAACGCGGCCATTTCGAGAATGGTATCGATGGATTCGCGCTTGGCCGGGTCGATAAAGCTGCAAGTGTTGACGACGATAACTTCGGCGTCCTGCGGATCGGGTGTGAGCTCGCAGCCGTGAGAGGCGAGTTGCCCCATCATGACTTCGGTGTCCACCAGATTCTTGGGGCAGCCCAGACTGACAAAGCCGACTTTCAAGGTGTGAAGCTCGATCTAAGGATACCAGAGCGGGGCGGCAGTTACGGCTCGACCAGCACCACCCCAGCGGCCGCCATCGAGGCGTCTAAAACGAACGGACCGTTCAATACTTGTGGCCCTCGTGGACGAGGTCCTGTATGCGCAGGTCGGGCCCCAGCGTGAGACGGTGCTTCTCGCGGAAAGCGAGGATGCCCGCGACCGCCTGGCGCCGCCGGGCCCGCTCCTCGTCGGAAAGCGCGGCCGTCACTCCACTAGCCGCTTCAAGTGCCCGTTCGATGACCTCCTCAGGCGAGCGGCCCAAACCCCGGGCGAGTGCCGCTTCCAGCAGATGCTGCCCGTGAGTTGAGAGCTGGACCGTCATCACAACCAGTATAGCCCGCACCGCCCGTGCGACGCGCGACGAGCGACGCGCGACGAGCCCCCCCTACATCGTCCGCGCGTGCACCGAATCCACCGAGAAATCCCCGTCGGGCCCGTGGCACACCCCGCAGGCCTCGCCCAGCTTCGGGTCCGTCTGCGTCGCCGCGTGCGCCGAAGCGTCTTCCGCGATGTGACACGCCGTGCACGCCGCCGTGGTGGGCGGAGTCGGGTTGATGTAGTCCCGCGGATTGGTCACCGCGATGCGCCCGGTCGGCACCGGCAGCTCCTGCGAGTTGTTGACATGGCACTTGGCGCAATCGCGCAGATCGCCCGGGAACCGGACCCCGCTGAAGTCGTTCGCGCTCCCGCCAAAGCCCCAAATCACAAACGGCGTGAATTGTACCGGGCCCGCCGCGGCCTCGTCCGCGCCCGAGTCGCCGAAATGCAGCCGGTGGATCAGCACCGGGAAGTCGATGCTCTGCGGCGGAGCCTGGGCCGCCGGCCGCAGCGCCGCGTCGGTCTGAGTCGGATTGTGGCACATCAGGCAATACTGCACGTTCTGCCGGATCGTGCCATGAGCCGAAATCGCGAAATGGCAGGCGTTGCAGTTGGCTTGCGCAATCTCCACCGGGTGCGCCGCCACCGTTGAACCATCCACCGAGAAGTTGATCACTTGGTTGAAGCCCACGTCGCGAACCGTCTGCTGCACCACCGTTCCCGGCAGGATCACGATGCTCCGGTACCCTTCGATCCCGATCGAGTACGTCCCCGTGGCCCCCGCCGGAACCGTCCCCGTGAACGTGTACGAATAGGTGCCGCTCTGGCCCGTCGAAGTCTTGATCGCGCTTTCCGAGATCAACGTCTGGTAATCGGACGTCGGCCCCGCCAGCACCAGGTTCAGAAAATTCATCTGCGAAGGCAGCAGCACGTTTCCGGATTTATCGGCGATGGTATAGGTCACGGTCGGCGCTTGCCCCGCCGCGCCGTTGGTCACGCTCACCAGCGTGAAGACCACGCCCGGCAGGCCCGGAGTGAACTGCGCGATCGTATGCGCGCCCACGATCGAGGCGTCGAACGGCAGCTCGCCCTGCAGGATGTGGCAATCGGCGCACTGCGAGTCGTCGATCTCCGGCAGATTGACGTGATTCGCGCCCGTGGCGAAGTTCACGTCGTCGTGGCAGGCGCCGCAAGCCGCGCGGCTCGGGTGCGTGGTCCAGTAATCTACTTTCCCCGCTGGCCAGGCCGCCAGGTCCGGATTGCATCCCGGATTGCCGGCGCTGCCGCAGGCCGATCCACCGGGCGGTGGTACAGTGCCGCCCTGTCCCGGCTGGCCCGAGTTGGGAGGCGGAACGATGCCACCCTCGTGACAGAACGTGCAGTTGTTGGGAGCGACGGCCGGGAAAACTACGGTCGAGAAATCGTTCACCGAGTTCTGGAAGCCGATAATCTGATACGGCGTGCCCGCCTTTACGCTGGGCAGGCTCGATCCCATATGGATCTTGTGAATCATCACCTTCATATCGAGGGAATTCCCCGTATTGGGATCGATATTCTGCGGCTGGTGGCACAGCACGCACAAAGGCACGCTGCGCCGCGCACCGCCGTGCTCCGCCAGCGGGTCGTGGCACTTGTTGCAGGTAAGAGTGCGGATCTCGTCGTGAACCACCGTCACCGCGGCGCCGTTGGGCACGAAGCTGAAGACGTCGTCGTCATAGTTGGTGCCCAGGCTGAACTCCGTCAGGTTGCGGCTGGCGTACATTCCGATCGTGTGCGTCGCCGTCGCATCGAACCCCGAGGGCGCCTTGGTGTGGAAGGTGTAAGTGTATTGGCCATCCCCGGTCTGCACATAAGTCCCGCCGGAGTCGGACGATGGCTGTTGCGTGGTGGTCCCGGTCGAGGTTGCCGTGGCGGTGCGCGTGGTGTACGCCGTGTAGTCGTTCTGGCCCTGCGGCAGGAACGCCGCGATAAAGCTGGTGCTGACCGGGCCCGGCGTGCTGACCCCCGCGCGGTCCAGCGGCAGCCCTTGCGGATCCGCCAGCGTGAACTGCACCTGAATGGTGCCATCCCCCGCGATGCTGGCGCCCCTGATCTTGGCCACCAGGCCGGGACGGACGAAGTCCACCAACGCCGCGTCCGCGAAGTCGGCCTTGCCTCGCAGGCCGCCTCTTCTAAGGATTAGGGATCTTTCCGTGCTGCTCAGCAGGACCGCCGAGCCCAACACGAGAGAAACGGCAAGCGCCCTTCGTGCAATGACTGCTGGAGGAAACATGGTACCCCCCTCTGAATATGCTGGGGTTGATTTTACACGAATCCGCGCGCGGCGCAAGAGAAAATATTTGTCCGGTCGCGCGCCGGATTGTGAGATTCCGCCCCGCCTGCCCGCACAACTTCTTAAAGTGCCTACGCTTACCTCGAACCTTACGCAGGAAGAAGAGCTGAACTGGCTGGCTCTGAAGATGGTGCCCGGCCTGGGCGCGCGAACCGCCGCCCGGCTGCTCGAGCGCTTCCGCACGCCGCGTGCCATTCTCACCGCCAGCCGCAGCGAGATCGAAGCCGCCGGCATCGCAGGCGGTGTCGCGCAGAGCGTCTCGAGCGGCTGCGCCTTCGATGAAGCCGTCCTCCAGCAACAGAGGATGCGCGAGTGCGGCGCGGAACTCGTCGCTCTTACGGACCCCCGCTATCCTCAGCCCCTGCGCGAGATCTTCGACCCGCCCTTCGCGCTGTTCGCTCGCGGCCGCATCGAGTTGCTGGGCACGCTGATGCTGGGAATCGTCGGCACGCGGCGTCCTACCCCCTACGGCCTCGCCGCGGCCGAGCGCCTCGCCGGCGACCTGGCGCGGGCCGGCCTCACCATCGTCAGCGGAATGGCCCGCGGCATCGACACCGCCGCCCATCAGGCAGCCCTCGCGCCCGGCGGCAACACCGTCGCCGTCCTCGGTTGCGGCGTCGACCTTGTGTATCCTTCCGAAAACCGCAAACTCGCCGCCGAGATCGTCTCCCGCGGCCTGATGCTCTCCGAATTCCCCATGGGCGCGCCCGCGTTCCCGCAGAACTTCCCCATCCGCAATCGGGTCATCAGCGGCCTGGGGGTTGGGGTGCTCGTGGTCGAAGGCGCGCAGTACAGCGGCTCGTCCATCACGGCCCGTCTCGCGCTCGAGCAGGGCAGGGAGGTCTTCGCCGTCCCGGGCAGCATCATGTCGAAGATGAGCTGGGGCCCCAACCTGCTCATCAAGCAGGGCTGCAAGCTGGTGCAGGACTGGAACGACGTCGTGGTCGAGCTTGGTCCGGACGCCCGCCGCGAGCTTGCCGCCGGCGCCCAAGGCCGCCTGTTCGCCGCCGGAGCGCCTGAAACCACCCCGCCGGAAGTGCATCTACGGTTCAGCAGCCGGACAACCCGATCGCTCGTAAGCTATTGGAACACATCAAGATCGAGACCCCGATCCACATCGACGAACTGCTGGCGCGGGTCGAAGAGGCCTCGTCCTCGGAAATCGTCGCCGCCCTGTTCGAGCTGGAGATGCTGGGAGCGATCCGGCAACTTCCCGGCAGAAACTTTGTTAAAGTGTGGTGAGACCTTCGGGAACGCCACCCTCCGCGGAACTTTGGGAGGGTGAGTGTCCCGAGACGGTCCAAACGGACTCAATAGTCGATATGCCAACATCTCTCGTCATCGTCGAATCGCCGGCGAAGGCCAAAACCATCGGGAAGTACCTGGGCAAGAACTATGTCGTCAAGTTCTCGCTCGGCCACGTCAGGGACCTTCCCAAGCGCGACCTGGCCGTGGATCTCGAGCATGGATTCGAGCCCACCTACGTCGCTATCGAGGGCAAGAAGAAGCTCCTCAGCGAACTCAAGGCCGCCGCGAAGAAGTCCGACGTCGTATACCTCGCGGCTGACCCCGATCGCGAAGGCGAAGCCATCTGCTTCCACCTCAAGGAAGAGCTCGAGGATAAGAAGAAGGGCAGCATCCGTTTCGTCCGCCTGATGTTCAACGAGATCACCCCCAACGCCATCAAGAAGGCATTCGAGCTGCCCATGGAAGTCGACATGCACCTGGTCGAGGCGCAGCAGGCGCGCCGGGTGCTCGACCGCCTGGTGGGCTACAAGATCTCTCCGCTGCTGTGGGATAAGGTTCGCCGAGGTCTCTCCGCGGGCCGCGTTCAATCCGTCGCCGTCCGCCTCATCGTCGAGCGCGAGCGCGAGGTCCGCGCCTTCCAGAAGCACGAATACTGGACCGTCGACGCCCATCTCGGCGCCAAGAAACCGCCGGTCCTGGCGGCGCGCTTCCTCAAGCGCAACGACGAAGCCATCGAGATTCCGAATGAGGCCGCGGCGCAGGCGCTCATAGAGCAGTTGGCCGGCAAAGACTACCTGGTCAAATCGGTTGTCACGCGAGAGAAGAAGCGCAACCCGGTTCCGTCCTTCATCACTTCCACCTTGCAGCAGGAGTCGGCCCGAAAGCTCCGCTTCAGCGTCAAGCGCACCATGGGTCTGGCCCAGCGCCTCTATGAAGGCGTGGAGGTCGGCACGGAAGGTCCCACCGGCCTGATCACCTACATGCGTACCGATTCCACGCGCGTCTCCGACGAGGCGCTGGGGGAGGCGCGCACCTTCATCGCCGGGCGCTTCGGACCGCAGTACGTTCCCGAAACGCCCAACATATACAAAAGCAAGAAGGGGGCCCAGGACGCCCACGAGGCCATCCGCCCCACCGATGTGACCCGCACTCCCGAAGCGCTCGAGAAGTTGCTCCAGGAAGACGAGCTCAAGCTCTACCGCCTCATTTGGATGCGCTTCGTTGCCTCGCAGATGATGCCGGCCATCTTCGACCAGACCACCATCGACATCGCGGCCCAGGGCGCCGACGGCGCCGAGTACCTGTTCCGCGCCACCGGTTCGGTGCCTCGCTTCGACGGCTTCCTCGCGGTCTACGAAGAAGGCAAGGATCAGAAGGACGAGGAAGACGAGGAGCTCAAGCACCGCCTGCCCCTGGTCGCCCAGGGAGACGTGCTGAAGTTCCGCTCCATCGATCCCGAGCAGCACTTCACCGAACCGCCGCCGCGCTACAACGAAGCAACCCTGGTGAAGAAGCTCGAGGCCGACGGTGTCGGCCGTCCTTCCACCTACGCCTCCATCATCTCCACCATCCAGGACCGCGGCTACGTCAAGAAGGAAGGCGGCAAGTTCCTGCCCACCGAACTCGGCATGGTGGTGACCGATCTGCTCGTCGAGGCCTTCGACGACATCCTCGACATCAGCTACACCGCCCGCATGGAAGAAGAGCTCGACCTCATCGAAGAAGGCAAGGTCGACTGGCGCGCCGCCATCGGCGAGTTCTACCAGAAGTTCAGCGCGGACCTCAGCCACGCCGAAGAACACATGACCGACATCAAGCGGATGGAGAAACCCACCGACCTGGTGTGCGACAAGTGCGGCAAGCCCATGGTCATTCGCTGGGGCAAGCACGGCAGTTTCATCGGTTGCAGCGGCTACCCCGAGTGCACCAGCACGCGCGAGCTGACCGTCGATCTGCCCGACGTCGATAACGTCGACCTCACGCAGGACGAAGGCGACGAGTATTGCGACAACTGCGGCCGTCCCATGGTCTTGAAGCGCGGTCGCTTCGGCACCTTCTGGGCCTGCTCGGGATACCCCGACTGCAAGACCACCCGCCGCATCGGAGGCGAGGAGAAGAAGGCCGACGTGCCGCTCGACGAGAAGTGCCCGCAGTGCGGCAACAATCTGGTCTTGAAAAACGGCCGCTTCGGGGAATTCACCGCCTGCAGCAATTATCCGACTTGCAAATATGTCAAACAGAAAACAATCGGGGTGAAATGTCCCGAATGTAACGAAGGCGACATCAGCGAGCGCCGCTCCCGGCGCGGCAAGACGTTCTACGGATGCACCCGCTACCCCGACTGTAAGTTCGTGGCGTGGGCCAAGCCGCTCGCCGAGCCGTGTCCAAAATGCGGCAGCAAGTACCTGCTCGAGAAATGGCCCAAGTCGGGCCACATCGCCCAGTGCCCGAATCCCGAGTGCAAGTACAAATACGAAATGGCCCCGTCCCCCGCCGAAGCGACGGTGTAGCTGCAACCCTGGTGTTGGCTCCGGCTCTGCAAACCGGGGACTGGATAGGACTGGCTCGGATTTCGCCGTAGTTGCGAAACTCCGTGCCTGTCCCAAGATTTGCCCCCTCAACAAGCGTCCGCCTCTGCCCGAGCGCCCCGCCAGCCTTAGCTGACCGCTGATAGCTGATCGCTGACAGCTGCGGCCCGCCAGGGCCGCTTCCCGCACCCCCCAAAACATCCCATCCGGAAATGTTTTATGGCCCCCATCCAAACTTTTTGTGCCGAAAGAACCGATTCCGAGGCTGCTGCGCCGCGCCTTCTGCTAAAATGGTCAAGAACCCAACTCGGGAAAGAGGGAAATCATTACAATGGCAAGAAAACGCAATGAGGCTAGGTCTATCATCTCTGCCGAGGGAGCCGCGGCGCCGGCAACTCACCGCCGCAGCGTTCGTGCTAGCGTAACGCAGCCGCCCGTGTCCGCACCATCCGAACCGCAGCCCGCCGCGGTCCTCGAAACGCCAACTCCGGCCGTGCAGATTTCCGGGCAGGACGAAATCGCAAAGCTCGCGTTCTCTTACTGGGAAGCCCGTGGATGTCAGGGTGGCTCGCCCGAAGAGGACTGGGCCCGCGCCGAGCAGGAAGTCCGCAGCCGCCGCGCCTAGTCGCGCACGCCGTTACGCGTACTTGCGCAACACAGCCAGCACGCGGCCCTGAATTCTGAGATCAGCCAGAGGCACCACGATAGGCTCCATGTGTGAGTTCGCCGGCTGGAGCCGCGCCTGCGTGTCCGATTCCTTGTAGTACCGCTTCAGCGTCGTCTCGTTGCCCCGAATGAGGGCCACGATGATGTCTCCGTTGCGGGCCTGCTCGGAACTCTCTACCAGCACCAGGTCTCCGCTGCAGATGTGGTCCTCGATCATCGAATCGCCGCGCACCTCGAGGGCATAAACCTTCTCATGGTTGGCGAAGTCCGCCAGGTCCAGCCGGTCCGTGCCGGCCAGCGCTTCCACCGGCGCGCCCGCCGCGATACGGCCCAGCAGCGGCACGTCCAGGCTTCCGGATCCAGGCGGGTGCTGCCGTCGCACTTCCTGGTAATACTTCAGCGTCAGGTCGAGCGAGCGGCTCTGGTTGAAGCCGCGCTTGAGATAGTGCTTCGACTCCAGCGCCGCGATGTGCTTGTGCACCGTGGCCAGCGAGGCCAGCTCCAGCCCGTGCGCAATCTCTTCGTAACTCGGGCTGTAGCGGTGCTCTTCGATGAAGCCCGCGATGAAGTCCAGAACCTGCTTCTGCCGCCGGGTAATGGCCATGCCTCATTGTGGGCGAATAAAAGGGGAAAGTCAATAGTTAGTCTTGACTTGCTCACTCTCTCCAGCCACATTGGAAGGATGCGACTCCTCATGGCTGCTCTTTTGATTGCTCTGGCCGTGCCGCTCGTGGCGGCCGTCCAAACCTGGAACCACGTCACGCTGGTGGATGCGATGTGCGCCGCCAGCATCAAAGGTAACCCGGACGGTCACACCACCGAGTGCTCCCTCCGTTGCGGCGCCGATGGCATGGGCCTGTTGACCCCCGACGGCACCTTCCTCAAGTTCGACGCCGTGGGCACCAAGCAGGCTCTCGCCGAACTGAAGGCCACCAAGAAGAAGGACCACCTCCGAGCCACCGTCGTCGGCGAACTCAGCGGCGACAGCATCAAGGTGCAATCGCTGAAGCTGGACTGAAGCTGGCTCGTGGCTTGTGGCGCGTGGCCTGTGGATCCGGCCGTCGCAGTGCCTCGGTGCGAAGCGGGAGG